>JBOHWI010000060.1:0-2892 GCA_050736675.1 Binatus sp. (SeqCode) | reverse complement strand
ATAGGAGGGATCGACACACCGACGAAGAAATTCGCATAGCCTACCTGCGGTTTACACGACCACCGAAAACCGCCACGATCACCCTTCGCTGCATCTACGCCATGAGTGAACCACAGGTAACCGTTGTCGGAGCGGGGCTCGCTGGCAGCGAGGCTGCGTGGCAGCTCGCGCGCCGGGGTATCAAGGTTCGGCTGGTCGAGATGCGGCCGGTCAAAATGACCGAAGCTCATCGGACGGCGGATTTTGCGGAACTCGTCTGCTCGAATTCGCTGCGCAACGACTCGATGGAGACTGCGGTCGGCGTGTTGAAAGAGGAGATGCGCCGGTTGGGCTCGCTCGTGATTTCGTCGGCGGATCGCGCGCGGGTGCCGGCGGGCTCCGCGCTCGCCGTCGATCGCAATGATTTCTCCGGCGCTATCACGGCGGCGCTCGAGCAGCATCCGATGGTCGAGATTTCGCGCGCCGAAGCATCGGAGATTCCCTCAGGCGTGACGATTGTCGCGACCGGCCCTCTAACCAGCCCCGCGTTCGGCGAGGCGCTGAACCGACTTATCGGTCCGCGCAACCTGTATTTCTACGACGCGATCGCGCCCATCGTCGCCGCCGAATCGATCGACATGAAGGTGGCGTTCAAGGCCTCGCGCTACGGCAAGGGCGGTAACGACTACATCAACTGCCCGATGACCGAGGCTCAGTACGATGCCTTCGTCGCGGCGGTAGTGGCGGCCGAAAAAATCGAGCTGCACCCGTTCGAGAGGCCGGTTTATTTCGAAGGATGCATGCCGATAGAGGAAATGGCGCGCCGCGGCCCGATGACGCTCGCATTCGGCCCGATGCGTCCGGTTGGGCTCTCGGAGCCACGCAGCGGCCGCCGGCCGTTTGCGGTCGTGCAGCTCCGACAGGACGACGCGGCCGGCCGCCTCTACAATATGGTCGGCTTCCAGACCAAGATGACGTATCCGGAGCAGCGCCGCGTGCTGCGAATGATCCCCGGACTCGAGCAGGCGGAGTTCGTGCGCCTCGGCTCGCTCCATCGCAATACGTTTATCGATTCGCCGCGCCTGCTCCGCCCCACCCTTCAGCTCAAGGCGCGCGACGATTTGTTTTTGGCCGGCCAGATGGTCGGGGTCGAAGGCTACGTCGAGTCCGCCGCCGCGGGATTGCTCGCTGGAATCAACGCCGCGAACCTCGTGATGAATTGCGAGCTGGTAGTGCCGCCGCCCGAAACCGCGGTCGGATCCCTGGTCGCGTATATCACCGATTCCGCGCGTCAGGATTTCCAGCCGATGAACGCGAACTACGGCCTGATGCCTGATCTGCAGATCCGTGCACGCGGCCGTCAGAAGAAAGTCGAGATGGGCGAGCGGGCGCTGGCGGCGCTCGACGCGTGGATCCCGCGCAACCGGATCGAACCGCCTCCGGCTATGGCTGCGCGCGCACTTGGGCTATAGAGAATCGCTGGAGGTCCCCGTCGATGACCAAAGCGGAATTAATCGATTCCATCGCCAAGTCCACCAGCCAATCCAAAAAACTGGTGGCCACCACCCTGGACCTCGCATTCGAACAAATCGCGCGGTCGATTCGCAAGGACAAGCGTTTCTGGGTGCCGGGCTTCGGCACTTTTTCCGTGCGCCGCCGCAAAGCTCGCGCCGGTTTCAATCCACGCACCAACTCGCCGATGACGATTCCAGCGGCTCGCACGGTAGGATTTCGCCCAGCGCCGGAGTTAAGGAAAGGTCTCTGACGACGGCCGCTTCCAAAGCGGACGAGCGCGATCAAACGACCTCCCGCCGGATCGTTGGAGCCCGGGCTCTAAATCTCCTCCTGCTCATCGCCGCGATCGCCGCGGGCAGCGCGCTGCGCTTTTTCAATCTGAGCGCGCTCGAAATGTCGCCCGACGAAGGCGCGTCGTGGGCGGCCGCCTCCGCACCGACTGCCGCCGAAGTGATCGCGCGACAGCCCGCACTCAATCCCGGCGAGCTGCCGATACACGACCTGATGCTGCATGGATGGATCGCGCTGTTCGGCTCGAGCCTGACCGCGATGCGCGCGATGTCTGCGCTGTTCGGCGTCGTGTCGATAATCCTGGTCTACCTTGTCGTGGTCGAACTGTTCGAGGAATCGCCCGCGGCGCGCGACGACGTCACTACAATTGCCGGGCTCGCCGCGCTGGTCTTCGCGGTAAACCTTGTGACGATCAAATACTCGCGCGAGGCGCGGATGTATCCGCTGATGCTCGCGGCGATTCTGGCGCAAGTGGCGATGTTCGTCCGCACGCTGCGCCTCGGCGGCCTGGCGAACTACGCGGCGGTTGTGGTTTTGACCGCAATTGCGATCGGCTCGAACTTCGCAGCCGTGCTGATACCCGTGACCGAAGGTCTGTGGCTTGTCTATATAGTCGCCCGCGCGCGACGGCGTCCGGACAGTACAATCGTGCGGCACGGCTGCGCGCTCGCGGCGACACTGGCAGCGGGTGGATTGATCCTCGTACCGAAACTGTTGTCGTCCCTGCACGCGGTTTCTGCTGGAAGCGTAGGCGGATGGCGCAATCCGCCGGCCTTGTACGGGCCCTTCGCGCTGTTCAACAAGGCCACCGGCAGCTTCGCATTCCCGATCCTCGCGGCGCTCGCGATTTGGGGTGTCGTCCGCGGATGGCGCCGCGCGCGCGACGCCGTCGCGTTCGCGCTGCTCTGGATGTGGGCCCCACCGCTCATGATGGTCGTCGCGTCGTACACGATTGCGCCGGTGTTCGTCGAGCGGTATGCGCTGTCGTGCTTCGTGCCATTTTTCATACTCGTCGCCTTGGGGATCTGCGAATTGCCCGGCGGTTTCGCCCGCGTCGGCGCGCTCGTGCTGGTGGTCGCATTCTCGATCGGCCATATCGTTTCGTAC
>JBOHWI010000059.1:0-7308 GCA_050736675.1 Binatus sp. (SeqCode) | reverse complement strand
CCCGATACTCATCTGCCTGCTCTCTTCCCGCCTCATCCGCCCCGCGCCTCCTGCGCACTCATCTTTTGATCACAGATCGCAGGGTTATGCAAAGGTCTCCTGGTAGGGAGAGGATTAAGGTGAGGGTCCCTTATTGAGCGCGGAGTTAGGATGTCGCGTCCCACGCCACCGACTATTTGCCTCGCCCGATTGGTTGCGGGAGAGGCCGCGCCGAAGGAGCGGGGGAGGGCGGTTTTTGCGCGCGCATAAGATTCTGCCTCTGTCCTGCCGTCTGTTCGAGGTTATTCATCGCGTCCTACTTCTTCCCTTCCTTGAGTTGCCGCTTCCAATCCAGCCGCCGCGCCTCTGCGCCGGCCGCCTCCGCTTCGGGCACCATGCCCTTTTTCTGATAGAACATGCTGAGGTTGGTGTACGCCAGGATGTCTTCCGGTTCCTGCGCGATATATTTTTTCGTCAACTCGATCGCCGCGTCGAGATCTCCCTTCGCCTGGTAGCACATCGTCATCCCGTGAATCGCATCCACGTACTTCGGATCGATCTCGAGCGCCCTTTTGTATAATTCGATCGCCTCGTCGAATTTATCGTCGGCGTATGCGTCAATCGCTTCATCGTACAGTTCTTCTTTGTCGGGCATATTTCACCTCGGATGCATGCACACCCTCTTATATACTAGACTCTCTACCATGGAGAATTCGCCCGCACCGACCGAAGCAGACGTTTACGAAGTGCTGCGCGAGTGCTACGACCCCGAGATTCCCGTCAACCTCGTCGACCTCGGACTCATCTACGGCGTGCAGATCGAGAACCGCGTCGTCAACGTCACGATGACGCTGACCGCGCCGGGCTGCCAGATGGGCATGATGATCACGCAGGAAATCCAGGACAAGCTGCTCGGCATCCCCGGCTGCGACGACGCCTCGGTCGAGATCGTCTGGGACCCGCCATGGACCCCGCACATGATGACCGCCGCCGCAAAAAAACAACTCAACATCGACGACTAAAAGCCATGTCGAATCTCCCCGAAAGACCGCCATTCATCATTGCTTCAGCCTCGTGTCCCGAGACCCAACACCATTATCCGAACAGCGACGAATACACCGGCCACCAACGGAGCATCGGCCGAGCCGCCGGCCTCCTCAAGATTGGCGTGAACCTGATGCGCTTGTCGCCGGGCGAGCGAAGTTCCTGGCCGCACGCCGAGGAGAAAGAAGAAGAGTTCGTATATGTACTCGAGGGTCAGGTGGACGCATGGATAGACGGCAATATCTATCCGATGCGCCCCGGCGACTTCGCGGCCTTTCCAGCAGGAACCGGCATTTGCCATTGCTTCATAAACAACTCAAAGGATGAAGCCCTGCTGCTGGTAGGAGGCGAAGCCTCAAAACCGGACAACCGGATCTACTATCCGCTGCATCCCGGCCGCCGCGACGACCTGCCCGCGAGCGAATGGTGGGACGACATTCCAAAACACCCCCAAGGCCCCCACGACGGTATGCCCGACGCACTTCGCCGCCAGTAACTCGAGCGCCTCGCACGCGCGCTGGCCGCTAGTCTCCCGCGCCGAGCTACACTCCTATAGATAGTGGGGCGGGCGTCCCTGCCCACCATCGATGAGCTGGCCCCCCGGTACTGGCTTAATTCATACACTCGCAGCGGCGTATTAAGATAATAGTCAAGTTCATGGATCAAAAAATCAGCCTTCAACTCAACCCAAAAATAGAGGTTCGCAATTCACCCATTGAAGGTAAAGGTTTATTTGCTAAAGAGCCTTTCAAGAAAGGTGAAAAGTTCAAAGTCGCGTATGGTGAACACCCTTGGGTGATAATGACGGATAAGGAGTTTCAAGCGTATGTTGGAACTGTTTCCTCGTACGACGCAGTTTATCTAGGGGGCGGTAAACACCGTGTAAGCACCCTATCTCGTGAAGAAGACCCCACGAACTATGGCAATCATTGCTGCGATCCAAACATTGCGCCTGACGGCGACGATTTAATTGCGTTAAGAGATATCGACTCTGGGGAGGAAATTACGACTGACTACGCTCAGCTTAGTCCGAGGTCGTGGTCAATGAAATGCAATTGCGGTGCAAAAAAATGCAAACGGGTTGTACCGGGGCTGTTGTCATGAGCCTGCCTCAATCTGGGGATGTTAGCGTTAAATGGAGATTTTCGGGTCATCGCGCGATTTGTTCGACGAGCGACACAGCCTCTGCCTTCTCGCTGCCGTTGGATCCGAAAATTCTCCCAGTCGAGCTGAAGCCCCAGACGGTCAAGCCGTTGATGAAGAGAGTGCGCGAGTTGTGCGATCTCTCGAAGGCGCCTGACGGAGCTTTCGGATGCACAGACTGCGCCGCGCTCCATGAACTTTTGATCATCTCTGCTAGCCATCTGTCCAATTGACTCGTCGGACCGTCCTGCAAATCGCGTCTTCTGTTGCACAGCACGCCGATATTGGCGTGCTGTGCAACTCTTAGTCGACAGGACACGCAGCGATGCATTCTTGTCCGAAGCTGAAGTCATGCGGACGCTAGTGTGGGAAGGCCCGGTGGCGCAGGCCCAAGAATCTGGAACCTGCAATTCAATCAGGATACTCGACACCGCAGTGCGACAACGTCGCGCGGCGCTCGCGCACGATCAAAAAATCACTGGGTGCAGGGGTCACCCCTGCCGCGGAGGTCGAGGAACCGGCGCACGGTTCCTCGTCCGGACAACCGTTGTCATCCCGCCATGCCATAATACAGGCATGACTGCTTCCCCCACTCCTAACAACGCACTCACCTCGCAGCACCAGGATCTCGTCGAGTCCGAGCTCATCATTCGCTGCCTTCTCACTCTCGCCGCGCTTCAGATCGCATCGGTCTGCCAGCGCGTGAGTGCGATCGCGCTCGCACTCACGATCGAAGCAGCGCGAGGAAAAGGAGGAGAAAGTCAACAAAATATCGAAACCGCGAATTCGCGGTCTAGAACACCGTTTGTTTTAGTTACTTACTCATTCCGGATCGATCAGCACCCCCGGATTAAGAATCGCGCGCGGATCGAGCACGCGCTCGGCCGCCTTCAGCGCGAGCGCGAATCCGTCCGGCCGTTGACGGTCGTACCACGGCCGATGGTACCGCCCGACCGCATGATGGTGCGTGATCGTGCCGCCGAGCGCGATCAGCTTGTCCGACACCGCCGCCTTTATCTCGTCCCACTGCTCGATTTCCGCGCCGCGCTTCCCCGGCGCGAGAATCGTGTAGTACGGCGCCGGCCCGTCGGGATAAACGTGCGTGAAGCGGCACGTGACTGTCCCCTTGCCACATACGCGGGTTATCACGTCGCGCGCGGTCGCCATCATCTGGCGATGAAACTCCGGGAATCGCTCCCACGTGATCGACGTCTCGAACGTGTCGCTCACCATCCCCATCGCCGCCACCGTGTCCATCAGGTACGGCGCGTTGAGGAACGCGTTGCGCCACGCGCCCGCCGAACCTTCATGTGTCGCCTCGGCGTCGGTGCGAGTCTTGGCCGCGTCCGCCGGAATCTTCCCGCCGTGGTCGGCGCAGCACTCCAGCGCCCGCTTCATCCACGGTTCCAGCGGATGGTCCGCAGACTCGAACGCCAACACCAGCACCGCCTCGTCGCCGTTGCCCGCGCCGGAATTGAACGCCTCGCCTTCGTCGAGCACGCGGCAGTTCGCGGGATAGATTCCCGCTTGCGAAATCTGCCGCACCGCGTCCGCCGCCTTGAACATGCTCGGAAACGGGACCGACGCGCCCGCGCGAAACGTCGGCCGATCCTGCAGTCGCATCCACGCTTCGGCGATGACGCCGAGTATCCCCTCCGAGCCTATGAACATCCGGTCCGGACTCGGCCCCGCGCCCGAGCCGGGCAAGCGCCGCGACTCGACGATTCCGGACGGGGTCACGACCCGCAGCGATTCGACGAAGTCGTCGATATGCGTGTACAGCGTCGCGAAATGCCCGCCCGACCGCGTCGCAATCCATCCGCCCAGGGTCGAGAACTCGAACGACTGCGGAAAATGCCGAATCGTCAGCCCATGCGGCTTCAACTGCGCGTCGAGCGCGGGGCCGTACACTCCCGCCTGAATCCGCGCCGCGCGCGATACCTTATCGACCTCGACGACTTTGTCCAGATGCATCAGATCGATCGACACTGCACCGCGATAGCGGTCGCCTTCGGGCGGCTCGACGCCGCCGACGACGCTCGAGCCGCCGCCGTACGGCACCGCCGCAATATTCGCGCCGTCGCACCACTCGAGCACGCGAACCAATTCTCGCTCATCGCGCGGAAACGCGACCACGTCGATCGGATTCGGATAGTCGCGCCGAAACGCCCGCCGAATATCGCGCGATCCCTTCCCGTACGTATGTCCCGCGCGCTCGTGCGTGGCAGTTGTGCAAATCGCCTCGAGCGCCGACGGCGGCTTGACCCGCGGCGCGCGCAGATTCAGCTCGCTTTCTTTCGGCGCTGGCATGAGCTCGAGCGGTCCAAGCCCAAATCGCTTCGCCATCCGCTCGGCCATATGCTTCTGCTGCTCGGGAGTCGGCCCCTGGTCCTCGTAACCCCATCCCCAGAACTTTCGCTTGCGATTTTCGGCCATCGGATTGTCCTCGTGACGCGCTAACTGCGGCGATTCTGCGCCCGCCGCGCCCGCGAGGGCAAACGAGCACCGGCACGTGCGCGCGGCTCTCTAAACTATCCGCGATATGCCTGCGATGAGCCCGCTGACGATCAGATGCTCAATCTCAGCCGCGTTTCTCCAGCGGATTAGCTCGTATCTCAACCCAGGGATAGCGCCGACTCTCATGGTAGCCGGACACAGAGGGCGGCGGGAACGTGAGGTCCCCGAAAGCGCCTGCCGATACCGCGACGACGCCTGGGATGCGGTCGATCTTCCAAAACACCGTGGCCCCGCATTTCGGGCAAAAGCCATTGGTGATGTAGCAGCCGTCGTCGCCGACGCGGACGAATTCAATCGCCTGCCCCTCCGTCAACACTTCCTGCTCACGAAACCAGGCGCCGAAGCCGAATGCGCTGCCTGTCTTCCGCTTGCATGCAAGACAGTGGCAGACGGCTATGCGGTAGGGTTCTGCGGAGCAAGTTGCCGAGAGCTGACCGCACGAACATTCTGCGCGACGAGTAGTCATGGTTGGCTCCTGTGCATTGGCGAGTCTTGCATAACATGGCGGCCGAGAACCACACTCTGCCTCCTGCCGGCGAAGCGCAGGTTGCGCTGACTGCACCAGCGCGATAATCCAGCCTCTGAAATCCCACATGCGCGCACACCACAAAGCTCTGCTCGCCGGCCTCGAGAAACATCGGCGGAACCGGGTGCACTCTCAGGCGAACGACAGCTACCTGGGCAGCGGACATCTTTACTACGACGTCTCGATTCCGAATCTCAGGATGCTCGCGAAGGCGTGGCTCAAGGAAAACAAGGGCGTGCCAGACGCCGAATTCTCGGCGATTCTCGACGGTCTCTATCGCGGAAGATCGTACGAGGAAAAGGTGCTGGCCAGCGTCCTGCTCTCGTATCATCGCGCGGGCCGCAGAGCGATCGGGACGAAGCGGCTCGAAGCCTGGCTCGACGGCCTCGTCGGATGGGCCGAGATCGACTCACTTTGCCAGAGCGCGTTCACAGCCGACGAGATCGTGGCCAACTGGAGCGAATGGCGGCGATTCATCCGATCACTGGCGCGCGACGACAACATCAACAAGCGCCGCGCGGCGCTGGTCTTCCTGACCACGCCGGTTCGCAATTCGGACGACGCGAGACTTGTCGCGCAGGCCTTTGAAACGATCGAGATGCTGAAGCAGGAGCGAGACATCATCATAACCAAGGCCGTGTCCTGGCTTCTGCGGAGCATGGTGCAACACCACCAGCGCGCGGTGAGCGTCTACATCAAGGCAAACCGGCATTCGCTCCCCGCCATCGCCGTGCGCGAGACTACACGGAAAATCGCTACCGGGCGAAAGTAACGCCTCCGACTACACTATCCGCGATACTCCGGGGATGCGGCGCACTGCCGCGCTGGCGCCCCAGCTCAGCAGCAGTACTCCCGTAAACACCAGGACTCCTTTTTCGATCGCCGGGAGCACCGAGTTGAGAATCGCGAGCTGCAGCCACGACACGAACATGTAGTGGATCAGATACATCCCGTATTCGTTGTCGCTCAGGCTGTCCCAGACCCAGCGCCGCCGCGTGGCGAAGCGCACGAACAGCGCGAGGAACGCGAACGAGATCGAGCCGCAGGCGAGTGCGTAAAATACGCCGCCGATCGCGTTCGCCATGTTTGCCGGCATCGGGCTCTTCCCCGAAATGACGATCAGGAAGAACAGCACACTCGACAGAAATGCGAAGACACCCCACGCGGTCCATCGCCCCCAATGCCGCGCCAGTTTCCCGTCGGGCGCGAGCAGGCCGCGCTCGATGCCGTAGGCGCCGACGCCGATGCCGGCGAGAAAGTAAACCGCGTAATGAAACAGCCGCGCGGTCTGGAACTGGAACGGTCCGATGCTGGTCCAGTCCATCGGGCCGAAGATGACGCTCATCGGAATGAATGCCGCAGCGGAAGCCCCGACCAGCAGCAGAAAGAATCGCACCGGATGCTCGCGCGCGTTCGACGCGAGCCGGCCGAGCATTTCACCAAAGTTCGGCGCGATTGCGAACAACGCCGCACCGGCGAGATCGAACGCCAACAGCAGCCAGATGAACCACGCCGGACCCGTCGGCCAGTCGCCGAACGACAGCCAATCGTGAATGTAATCGCCCACGCTATGCGGGCCGGCCGTCAGCAGGTACGACGGATAGTACGCGAGCGGCGCGATGATCGCCGCCGCGAAGAGAAACGGAATACCGAGGCGTCGCAAGCGCTCACGGACGAAAATGCCGTTGCCTTTGCGCTGCAGGCTCGACCACACGAACAGCCCTGAGACGAAGAACATCAGGGACATGAAGAAATCGTCATTGAACCCGGTGAAGAGACTGAATCCCGTCCAGTGCTGATGATCTACCACCATGAACGCGCGCCAATATCGCGGCTGCGCCAGCAGCGAAGGGGCTTGACGCAGCGGGATGTCGATGTACGCGAGCACCGAATGATGCGCCAGCACCAGCACGACCAGGAATCCGCGTAGATACCCGAGTGCGACATTGTAGCCGGGACGCGCGACGCCGCTGGGCTGGCTGCGCGCGTACTCGGACGATTCGGATTTGCGATGCGATACCGCTGCTGGCGAAGTCATTGAAGTCACCTCCGCTATATCGGTGATCTGCGAGTCGCAATGTTGAACAGTGTCGCGAGTT
>JBOHWI010000058.1:0-2599 GCA_050736675.1 Binatus sp. (SeqCode) | reverse complement strand
ACGAAGCTGGTCCGGTTCCAGTACTTGGTCCCGTTGAACTCGGTCTGCCCGATACCGGCCGCCTTGAGCAGCTCGGCGTTGGTGTCCGCCAGCAAATCGATCGTGAACGCGAACTTGTTGGCGAAGTTCTTGTGCGACGCGACGCCGTCGGCGCTCACGCCCACCACCTTGATTCCGGCCGCGTCGAAGTCGGCCTTGCTCGCCGTGAACGACTTGCCCTGGATGGTGCAGCCGGGAGTGTCGTCCTTGGGATAAACGTACACTACCAGCCACTTGCCGGCAAAATCGGCAAGCGTCATCTGCTTGCCGTCCTGGTTCTGAAGATTGAAATTGACAAACGGTTTTCCTGTTTCGAGCATCAGCGCTTTCCTTTCGTCGAATCCGACGGGTTGAATATGGATGAATGCAGACCGAGCCGTCTGCTGCTGGGATAAGAGTATCACGCGGGCGCGATATTCGCGCGCTTCACGAATGTCGAGATTTAGCTGAGCGTCTGGTAGCCCGCCGCTTTGCCGATCTTGTCCATCTCATCCGCCGAGAGTTCCGCCGCGCACTGCGTGAGGAACCATCGATGCCCGAGTGGTTCTGCAATATTGCCGACTTCTGTAAAACTCGATTCCCTTCACCCCGCCCTTGATCTTCAGGTAGGCCGTTATTGCACGTGGCCCGACTGGGATTGCCTCTATCTTGCCCGCCATACCTTCTCTCCCCCGAAAGCTAGAACATGAAAGTTATCGGGTTCGACGCCGCGATCATCCACGCCCACCACAGCGTTTCGAAAACCGCGATCAGCACCAGGTTATGCGACGCGCTGTACGCCGACGCCGCGAATATTTCGATCATCACCAGCGCCAGCACGATGATCGGCAGTACCAGCATCAGCACGAACGGCAGTACGTTCAGGCTGATGCCCGCCACCATCAAAACCACGATCAGCACGCGGCCGATCGAAGACCACACCGTCGAGAGTGCCAGTCCGCCCCGCCGCACCAGCAACTCGAAGCCCATCCAGAACGGAAACAACAGCACCGTCGCCATCGCCATCACCATCAGCCGCTCGGGCGACAACGACAGGCGATGCAACGCCACCGACATCGCGACCTGACACACGTACGCCACCGCAAATCCCGCTGCGCCGGCCAGGACCGCGAGGCCCGCGCCGTCGCGGATACGCTCCCAATCCGCCGTCCGCCACAGCGCGAGCACGCCCGCCATGATCAGCCCCGCGACCGCGAACCATGAGATCTGCGTGTCGCCGACTATCACGGGCACGAACCCCGCCGGGTCGCCCGCCGCCAGCGGCATCGCGGCGAGCAGCGCGCCGGCCAGGATCAGCAGTCCGATCCATCCGCTCGGTCCGCGTCGCTCATCCATCCAATTCGGCGCCATCGACCCGCACAGTTTGCCCAACGGCACCAGCAAAATCACAAAGATCGCCAGGGCGAATCCAGCTGTTGCCCGCCGCGGGTCCTTAAGTACGATTGCTCCGGTCCTCGCGGTTCCGAAGGTGCTGTCGAGCCATTTTACGATCGTGGTCGCCCCCTCCGGCGAATAAAGGATTGTCAGGTGATTGACGCCGGGGACCCGCACCGCCTCGACCGCGTTGCCCTGCGCGAAATCGCCGTAGGTCTTGCCAAGCTCGACCTGCGGTACGCTCGCAAGACGTGACGCCAGCGCCGTTGACGTATCTTGGATCGGCTCGGCCGGATCGTTCTGGGCGAAAATGAACAGCGCATTCTTCGGCCGTTCCGGACCCAGCGTCCAGCCGCCCGAAATCATCACTGCCCCTTTGAGACTTGGATCGTTTGTCGCGTAGTCGAGCGCCGCGCCCGCCCCCATCGAATGCCCCATCACTACTATTCGCGATCCATCGACCAGATTGCTGCTGCGCAGATAATCGACCGCCCGCTTCACGTCCTCGCGCAGGCTACTGCTCTCCGCTTCGCCGCCGTTGAAAGGATTGCGATTCTCGCCGTGCCCGTTGACGTCGATCGCGAGCACCCCGTAACCGTTCTCCGCCAGCCGCCGCGCCAGCATGCTCATGATCTCTCGATCGGCCGAGAAGCCGTGGATCAGCACGACCGCCGGAGGCCGCTCGGCGACGGGTTTAGGAAATTGCGTGTAGAACGGATACCCCGGCCCCGGCAGGTACATCGTCGCCGGCTCCTGCCCGGGCAGCATGACGAACGCGTGCGGCGGACCGCCATTTTCCAGCTGCGTGAGCCGCGCGATCGCCAGGATGAATACGACCGCAAGTGCGATTGCGATGATGCGGTAAATTTTCATTGCCTACCTTGGGTTTTCATTTTCTAAGCAACCTAGCAATTTGATAACCTGCAGCGAAGCCCTAAGGTTACGGGGTTTGAAGGTTGCTGGGTGGTTCGGATCAGTGGTGCGATCCTCCACGATCGGTCAGTTCATGATTCGACAATCAACAATGATCGCGTGCAACGATTGCTTCTCGTTGGCTGAAGCGATGGCCGAATGAGCTATCGCCGACCGTTCGATGAATCCGGCGCCGGACCAGCGCTCACCGCCGAATCGCAGACGCCGCCCGAGCCTGCGCCGCTCCTCGGCCTTTCGTGGCTCAATCACGATC
>JBOHWI010000057.1:0-2196 GCA_050736675.1 Binatus sp. (SeqCode) | reverse complement strand
CATCCCCGACACGTTGAGCGATCGCAGCAGCCGCGCCTCAAGATCGGCGCGCTCATCGCGCAGCCTACTGCGCAGGCGCTTCAGCTCGGGGCTCGCCTCATCCAAAAGTGTCCCGTCGTCGGCCAGCGCGCCGAGCATCGCGTCGGCCAGTTCTTTCGGCGCGAGCAGGTTATGCACGAGAGCGGCGACCTGCGGAAAGCGCTCGACGCGCGAGCGCAGAAATCCGCCGACGTGCCGCGCGCCGACGATAAAATCGCGCACTTTCACCAGCGCTTCGCCGCCGAGGATCGCGCCCGCGCGCGCCGCCGCCAGCAGGTACGGCCGCTGATCGGTGAATTCGCTTATCGGGATCGACCCTGCGTGCGATCTCAACTCGACCATCTCGGCTGTCGCGCCCAGCCTGCGCCGCACTTCGTCCGCGTCGATCGACGGCCGCAGCTCCGCCGTCGCCTCGCGCCCCGGCTCGGAGGCGCACCGCTCCATGACCAGGTGAATCACCTTGTCGAATTCGAGTGCTTTCAGATCGCGTTCGCGCATCGCTAGTATCAAGCCCGGCCTTCTAAAACTTAGCCCAACTTTGGCCCGCAGGCATCAAGGAAATTCCGATGGATCGAATCGAATCCCGACTGAACACCAGCTCCGACGAGTTCCGCCGCAACCGCGACGCGATGGATTCGCTCGTCAAGCGCTTGCGCGACGAAATCGAGCGGATTCGCCAGGGCGGCCCCGCGCCCGCCCGCGAGCGTCACGTCGAACGCGGCAAGTTGCTCGCGCGCGATCGCGTCAAAAAACTGCTCGACCCCGGCAGTCCGTTCCTCGAGCTGTCGCCGCTGGCCGCGTTCAATATGTACGACGGCGACTCGCCGTCGGCGAGCATCATCACCGGCATCGGCCGAATCCACGCCCGCGAGACCGTCATCGTCGCCAACGACGCGACCGTCAAAGGCGGCACTTATTTTCCGATGACCGTCAAGAAGCATCTCCGCGCGCAGCAGATCGCGCTCGAAAATCTGCTGCCATGCGTTTATCTGGTCGACTCCGGCGGCGCGTTTCTGCCGATGCAATCCGAGATTTTTCCCGACGAACATCACTTCGGCCGCATCTTCTATAACCAGGCGCGCATGTCGG
Source organism: Binatus sp. (SeqCode) (assembly GCA_050736675.1). Classification (GTDB taxonomy): domain Bacteria; phylum Desulfobacterota; class Binatia; order Binatales; family Binataceae; genus Binatus. Next base: position 1,068 of record JBOHWI010000057.1, on the reverse strand, counting down.
CCGAAGGCATCGCGCAAGTCGCGGTTGTGATGGGCAGTTGCACGGCCGGCGGCGCCTACGTGCCCGCGATGTGCGACGAGAACATCATCGTCCGCGAGGAGGGAACGATCTTCCTGGCGGGACCGCCGCTCGTGCGCGCCGCCACCGGCGAGGAGGTTACCGCCGAGGAACTCGGAGGCGGCGACGTGCATACTCGCCTGTCCGGCGTGAGCGACCATCTGGCCGACGACGACGAGCATGCGCTCCAGCTCGCGCGCGCGATTTTCGAGAACCTCGGCCCCCGCACCGCCGCCGCCATCGAGCCCGCCGCCCCCGAGGATCCGCACTACGATCCCGCCGAACTCTACGGCATCATCCCGGTCGACACGCGCAAACCCTACGACGTGCGCGAAGTGATCGCGCGCCTGGTCGACGGCAGCCGGATGCACGAGTTCAAGGCGCGCTACGCGACCACGCTCGTCACCGGCTTCGCGCGCATCTACGGCTATCCCGTCGGCATCGTCGCCAACAACGGCGTGCTGTTCAGCGAGTCCGCGCTCAAGGCCACCCACTTCATCGAGCTGTGCTGCTCACGCCGCATCCCGATCCTCTTCCTGCAAAACATCACCGGCTTCATCGTCGGCAAGCGCTACGAACAGGGCGGCATCGCCAAGGACGGCGCCAAGATGGTCAACGCCGTCGCCAACGCGCAAGTCCCGAAGTTCACCGTGATCATCGGCGCGTCCAACGGCGCGGGAAACTACGGGATGTGCGGGCGCGCCTACTCGCCGCGAATGCTCTTCATGTGGCCGAACGCGCGCATCTCCGTGATGGGTGGCGAGCAAGCCGCCAACACTCTTCTCACGGTCAAGCTCGATCAGTTGAAGCGTGAAGGCGCGACGATGACCGACGCGGAGCAGAAGGAATTCCTGCGCCCGACGCTCGACAAGTACGCGCTCGAGTCGAGCGTCTATTACTCGAGCGCCCGCCTATGGGACGACGGCGTCCTCGATCCCGTCGAAACCCGCGCCGCCCTCGCACTGAGCATCGCCGCCTCGATGAACGCCCCAATCCCCACCCACCCAACCT
>JBOHWI010000056.1:0-2196 GCA_050736675.1 Binatus sp. (SeqCode) | reverse complement strand
CTCGATTAGATTCTGCACCACCTCTTCGGTGAAGAATGGATTGCCGCCGGTGCGCTCGTGAATCGCGTCGGCCAGGCCCGCGGTGCTGGGATCTTTGCCGAGCAGCGCATCGACCAGCTCGCGGATCGCGTCGGGGCCCAGCGGCGCCAGCGGTAACTGGTGGTAAAATGACTTCCCCATCCAGGGCGCCTGGTACTCGGGACGAAAGTTGAGCAGCATCACGGCGCGCGTCCCCGCCGTGGCGTCGATCAGCGGCTCCAGGTATGCCGCGCTGCCGCTGTCGAACCAATGCAAATCCTCGAGCAAGACTACCTGCGTCTCGCGCTGCCCGCGCGCCTGCATCACGCGCCGCACAATGTCGAACATCTGCCGCTGAAACGCCTCGGGATCGATTCGGGGAGCCGGGTTCTCAGGGTCGGGAACCCCCATGAAGTCGAAGAGCATCGGCAGACTCTCGCGCAGGCGCTCGTCGAGCAGCAGCATGCGGCCGGCGATGCGCTCGCGGGCGGTGGCGTCGCTGTCCTGCTCGGTGATGCCGAAAAAGGCGCGAAACAGCCGCAGCATCGGCAGGAACGGGATCGCCTTGCCGTGCGCCACGCCCGTGGTTTCGTACGTCATCAGGCCGCGCGCCCGGCATCGCTCCAGGAACTCGAAGCACAACCGGCTCTTGCCCAGCCCCGCTTCGCCGACGATGCCGATAATCTGTGTATTGCCCTCCCGGGCATGCGCCAGCGCCGCCTCGAGCACCTGCATCTCATCGCCGCGTCCGACGAAGCGCGAGAACCCGCGGCTGCGCGAGACATCCAGCCGGGTGCGCATTTGCCCCAGCCCGATCAGCTCGTACACGTGCATCGCGCTGTGCACGCCTTTAATCTCCATCTCGCCCAGATCGGTGAGCGCGAAGTATCCCTGAATCAGGGCGGCGGTGTGCGCCGTCAGATAGACCTTGCCCGGCTCGGCTATCTGTTCCATGCGCGACGCGAGGCCGACAGTATGTCCCTGCGCGGTGTATTCCATGTGCAGGTCGTCGCCTATTTTGCCGACGATCACCTCGCCGGAGTTGAGCCCCAGGCGCGCCGAGAAGTTCAGCCCGCGGCGCAAACGCAGCTCGTTGGCGTAGCCGCGCAGCCCCTCGACAATGTGCAACGCCGCGTAGCATGCGCGCCGGGCGTGATCCTCGTGCGCGAGCGGCGCGCCGAACAGCGCCATGATTCCGTCGCCGGTAAACTTATCGACGAAGCCCTCGAAACGTTCGACGCCGTCCGAGAGAATCTGGAAAAAACGGTTCATTATCTGCGACCACTCTTCCGGGTCGAGTTGCTCGGCCATGTCCATCGAGCCCTTCACGTCGGCGAACAGGACGGTGACCTGCTTGCGCTCGCCTTCGAGAGCGGCGCGCGAGTTCAGGATTTTGTCGGCCAGGTGCTTCGGCGCATGCGAGCGTGGTGCAGGCGCGGGCGCGGGTTCGGCGCTGAGCGGTGCGCGGCATTTGCGACAGAACTTGGCGGAGGCGCGGTTGCCGACGCCGCAGCTTGGACATGCGGCCTCCAACGACGCACCGCACTCCTCGCAAAATGCTGAGTCGGATAGGTTCTCGGTCTGGCACTTGGGACATTTCATCGGTTATCGGTTGGCTTGTCAGAACTACCAGCCAGCTTCCTCATCGCTGCCATTGGTGTCATTAGCAAAGAGTTACTGTCAAACGTTGTGGGTCGACAGCGCGCGCTGAGATCAAACTTTGTCCGCTTGCGGACGTATTGCTTGCCGCTCGTAATCTGCAGTCACAGTATCGATCGAATCGGTTTGCTCGGGCGACTTGTCGTCACGGATGCGCACGATGCGCGCGAATCGCAGCGCCATGCCGGCCTCGTAATTCGGGCTGCGCTGGATATCATTGTATGCGACCTCGACGACGACCTCGGGGCGAACGGTCACTACGCCCTGCGACTCCGCAGTCTTGAGCGCGAGCAGCCGTTCGGTCATCGCGCGGAATTGCTCGTCGCTCAGACCCTTGAAGGTCTTGCCCAGCATCGCGAAGCCGCCGCGCTTCGGGTCGCGTGCCGCGAGATGGTAGTTGGAGAGCCATCCGTGGCGGCGGCCGTAGCCCCACTCTGCTGCGACGATCACCAGGTCGAGCGTGTGCGTATGCTTAATCTTGAGCCATCCGCGGCCGCGCGCGCCCGGCGTGTACGCACT
>JBOHWI010000055.1:0-4012 GCA_050736675.1 Binatus sp. (SeqCode) | reverse complement strand
GCCTCATACTGCCTCGACCACCGCGCCAGCTGGCGTGCGACGTATGCTTCGGGACGGCCGTAGTCGCCCAAGCCAACCGCGCGAAAGTCGACCTTGTGCAGGCGCGCGAGCACGTCGTTCATCGAGTCGTAGCACGCGGCGCGCTCGCGCGGGCTCGCGGCGGGCATCATCGGGTCACGCATGATGCGCCCTTCGACAAAATCCATCACGAAGAACGCGGTGCCGATGACGCCGGCGTCCTCGCACAACAGGTGCACGCGCGGGACCGGCACGTCGGTCGCCGCGAGCGCCTTGATGATCCGAAATTCGCGCTCGACCTGATGAGCCGACGGGAGCAGAATGCCAGGCGGTTTCTTGCGCATGACGAAGCGCGCGTCCGGAGTCTCGAGTAGGAAGGTAGGATTCGATTGGCCGCCGACGAACTGCTGAACCGCAAGCGGGCTGCGAAAATTCGGCATCCGTTCGCGCAGGTAGCGCTCGAGACAAGCCTCATCGAAGCGATGATTCTCGCGGACCGGCGTGACGTTATAGTCGAGCGGCATCAGTTCGTGCTCCCGGTCGTCTCAGGTTCGAGCACGCAGCTTTGAATTTCGGTCTGCGCGACGTCGGTGTCAATCGGGTTGAGATGAGGAACGGCGGTCAACCAGCCCCATCCAAGTTCTTCTCTAATGTAGTAGGAACGCCGCTCGGCGTGGAATTCGATTTCGTCGGCGGTGTCGGTCTCGATGGTGCAGGAGACCTTTTCGCCGGCCGGCACGATGAAGGCATGATAACCGCCAGGGCCAATGCGGGCAGTGTCTTCCCCGCATGTAACCGCCGGACGAAGGGCAGACGACCCGTAGGTGTAAGGCCGGTAAACGTAGATCACCGCATTGCCGGGCGGTGAGGTTACTTTTTCAAAGGGTTGTCCCTGCACAGCGCATCCGATTGCGACAGTGCCGATGACGCTGAGCAAGAGTAACAGAAGCCGACGATTCATTTTTCACTGGCCACTTGAAGCAGTTGGAGCTTTGCCCGCGCCGGCGGCGGCCTGCGCCAACCTGGCCGCATCCCTGTATAGCTTCTGATCGATCCTATCGCGGACCGCGACCCGGGCAGCGTCGTCAACTTCCTTGTGTGTCGGATGCGAGTACATGTTGTACGACTTCGAGACGTGTTCCTTGGCGGTGTAGTCGCCGATAACCGTGTCACCGGCAGTGATCGACAAAGACGCGAATGCGGTCACGCCGATATCGCCTAGCGGAGCACCTACCAGGTTGGCCGGATCGAGCGCGCTGACAATCAGGGGAACGTGATAGTCGTCGTGGGTCAGTTCCTCGCGATAGGTGAAGGTCACGGGCGCAGAGTCCGACAGGGACATCGCGACGGCGGGCGGAAGTTCCGCGGGATCGCCGGAAAGCAACTTGCCTTTGAACGGCAGCGAATGCGCCGGCACGTCCGCGACTTTGGGCGCGATTATGAGTTGCGAATCCGACTGGGATGCGCCGGCAAGTTGCGACTGCGTCTGATCGGGTTGCTGGGCGCCGCATCCAAACGCGGCGGTCGCAGCAAACAGTGCCGCGAGAGCTAGTACGTGTCTCATGATATGACTGCGTCGCGCGCCGATTTTCGAGATTCACATCCCCGCAACGCTATACAGCAATGGTATCAGAAAAGGCCGCGCTACTTGACGACGCCGCCGGCGACGTAAACGGTGCCGGCGAGCATCTGCTCGACCGCGATCTCCGACAGCAACGGCTCGAGATGGCTCCACGGACGGGCGAGGCCTTCGAGCGTACTCGTCGATCGCAGCGCTGCGTTCCATACGAAGAGGTTGAGCGGCATCGTGCGAACGGGCGCCCACTTGAGGCCGGCGGCGACGACCCGCGCACCCGGCTTGAGATGGCTGACGACATTGGCGAGCGCGGCGGGCGTGCGCATGATGTCGTGGGTGAAGTGGAACAGCGCCGCATCCGCCGCGCGCGGAATAACAGCTTCCTCAACCGAAGCCGAAATGAAGGTGACGTTGTCCCAGCCATTCTCGGCGGCCCGCGCGCGCGCCCGCTCGAGCATCTCCGGGCTCTGCTCGATTCCGACGATCGAGCCTTCGGGGCCGACCAGACCTTCCACAGCGGCGAAGCTCAGCCCGGTGCCGCAGCCGACATCCAGGACGCGCTCGCCGTTCTTGAGCCGCAGCAGATCGATCGCGCGCTGCCGTACGGGCTCGAACAACAAGAGCTCGAGATCGTAGATACGCGCGCGCGAGCGATACTGCCGCAGCGCCGTGGATCGATTCGGCGTAAGCCAGCGCGTGAGCCTTTGAAATGGTTGCAAGCTGTCGTCAGGAGGGTGGTCCACCTTCGATGCCTCATTTCCCGCATACGGCTGCCCAGTCCAATGTCCCAGTCGGCAAGAGATCAGGCATCAGGCTGCTTGCGGGTCATGCGCAGGCGGCGGCCGGTCAGGCGGGTGCCGGTGTTTTCGTCGACAACCAGCGGCCGAACTTCCGCGCCGGTTTCGTGGTCAACGAGCATAATCGGCGGACCGTTCTCGCCCCATAGCCAGTCGCTGCCCCATCGCCACATCGCGGCGAGCACGTCCCAGAATGCGCGGCCCTTGTCGGTCAGGCGGTATTCGTAACGCGGCGGATGCTCTTCGTACGACACCTTTTGCAGCAGGCCTTCCTCGACCAGTCGATCCAGCCGACGGGCGAGCACCGCGCGCGGAACTTTCAGCGCACGCTGGAAATCCTCGAAGCGGCGGCGGCCGATGAACGCCTCGCGCATCACGAGCGGCGTCCACCAGTCGCCGACCAAGTCGGTGGTGCGTGCGATTGGGCACGGCCACTGGTCGAAGCGAGTTCGCCGCATCAGCGCACCGCCTCGATTCGCGCGGGCACGTGCTTGTGGAAGGGAGTGCCCGCGAACCAGTCGCGATCTTCGGTCGCCGTCAGCTCATTGGGCGCGACCCCATGCTGGAATTCCTGGCCTTCGCGGTCGGGATACCACAGCCCGGTCCCGTTCGGCAGCGCGACATGACCCGGCAGCATCGTGTCGGTGAGCACGACCACGCTCTCGGCGCTGGCGCGCTTGGTGATGATACGCACGCGTCCGCCGCTTTCAACGCCTAGTTCCTGACCGTCCGCCGGATTCATCCAGAGCGCGCCCGCAGGATCCTTCGGGCGCCACTGCGGATCGCGGATGATTGTGTTCGCGGTGGAGGAGCGCCGCTGGCCTGCGGATAGGACGAACGGGAACGCCGGGTCGTCGACCGGATGCTCGACGCGAAGCGATCTGAGCTCAGGCATCAACTCGGGAATCGCCAGATCGATCTTCTGGTCATGAATGCGGCGCCAGGTTTCCTCGTACGGATCGACGCTCATCACCACTCCCGAACGATTCTTCAAAATCGCGTCGAACAAGGCGTTGCCGAGCTCGACCCCTTCGCCGGTGAAGCCCGCGCGGCGCAGCGATTCCGGATACCTGCGCGCGAAATTGTGCGCGATGCCGAAAACCGATGCGGCGTTTTCGTTGCCGGCGCCGAGCGTCGGACCCAGCGTCTCGTACAGCAACGCGGTCATCAGCTCCGCCAGTTGCGGCCGCTCCGAAACAACCCGCATCAGCTCCATCGCATAGACAGCCCTTCCTTTGGCGGCTGCCGCGTGCAGAGGAGCGACGTCGTCGTCGGTAATCGCGCCAAGCGCGCGGACCAGCCGGCGATGAATTTCTCCTTCGGGCAGTGTTCCGGGAACCGGATCGAGAATCGGCGCGCGGAGCGTGAAGGTGTTCGCGAACTCCCGCTCGGTATGGAACGCCGCGGCGAAGAAGGTCGCTTCCCATTTTTCGTATTGCGACGAGGCCGGCAGGACGTAGTGCGCCTCGCGCGCGCTTTCGGTCATCGCTACATCGATGACGACGACGAATTCGAGCGCGCGCAGCGCTTCGCGCATCCTGGTGCTGTCGGCGACCGAGTGCGCGGGATTCTCGCTCTCGATCAGCATCGCGCGGAAACGCCTGGGATGGTCGGTCAGGAT
>JBOHWI010000054.1:0-2883 GCA_050736675.1 Binatus sp. (SeqCode) | reverse complement strand
GAACTGAGGTTCCGCGGCGCGCTGCTTTTTCAGGCCCGCGCCTTTTCCTGCTGAACGTGCTCCCAGGCGTGGTACGAGCTGCGCACCAGCGGGCCTGACTCGACGTGATGGAATCCCATCGCGAGCGCGGCGACTTTGAGTTCCGCGAACTCCGCGGGCGGCACGTAGCGCGCTACGGGAATATGCTCGGCCGAGGGCCGCAGATACTGCCCGAGCGTCAGGATGTCGCATTCGACACTGCGCAGGTCGCGGATCACGTTGAGCAGCTCGTCGTTGGTCTCGCCCAGCCCGAGCATCACTCCCGCCTTGGTGAACATCGTCTTGCCGAGCCGGCGCGCGGCGTCCTTGGCGTGGCGGATAACGTCAAGCGAGCGATCGTAGTTGCCGCCCGGCCGAACTGAGCGATAAAGACTCGGTACCGTTTCGATATTGTGGTTGTAGATATCGATTGGCGAGCGCACTACCGTTTCGACGCTGTCGAACGATCCCTGGAAATCCGGCACCAACACCTCGACGCGCGCCGGCGTTGGATTCGATTTGATCGCGTGAGCGGTGGCCGCGAAATGCGCGGCGCCGCCGTCGGGCAGGTCGTCGCGATCGACCGAGGTGACGACGACGTGTTGCAGCTCCAGCCGCGCCACCGCCTCGGCGATTCGCCGCGGTTCGTCGGCGTCGAGCGGGCGCACTTTGCCGTGCGCGACTGCGCAGTACGGACAATTGCGCGTGCACACGTCGCCCATCAGCATGAAGGTCGCGGTGCGATGCGAAAAGCATTCGCCGATGTTCGGGCAGCACGCCTCCTGGCAAACCGAATGCAGCTTCAGTTCGCCGAGGATCGCCTTGGTGCGAAAGTATTCGGGCGACACCGGCGCGCGAACTTTGATCCAGTCCGGATGCTTCCGTTCAGCCATCGCCAGCCCTCAACTGAGGCGCCGGGTGCGTCAGCGATTTTCCGGTGAGAATTATTTCATCGTAGTTAAACGCGCGCGCGAAACTCTCACGCATCACGCCCGCGAACTCGCGCACCGACACCGCGCGATTCGTCAGTTCGGACGCTGACGTCATGCGGCATCCCTCGATTCCGCACGGAACAATCGAATCGAAGTAGCTGAGATCGGTGGATACGTTCAGCGCGAAGCCGTGCCAGGTGGTCCAGCGCCGGATGCCGACGCCGATCGACGCGATCTTGCGCGCACCAACCCACACGCCGGTCAAGGCTTCACGGCGGCCTGCGTCGATGCCGAATTGCGCGAGCGCATCGATCATCGCCGCCTCGAGACTTCGCAGATACTTCGTCACGTCGCGGTCGCGGCCTTCGAGTTTGAGAATTGGATAGCCGATCAACTGGCCGGGGCCGTGATAGGTCACCTGCCCGCCGCGCGAGACGCGCCGAATCGGCACGCCGGCGGGATTGCCAACGATGAAGCGCTCGTCGGCGCCTCGCCCTAGCGTGAAGACGTGCGGATGCTCCATCATCAGGAGCGTGTCGCCGACTGTGCCGTCGACCCGCGCCGCGAGCATCGCGGTCTGCGTCGCCAGCGCATCGTCGTAATCGACCACGCCCAATTCGGCGACGGTGAGTGTTCCGCGCGCGTCCACTCTCAGAAGTCTATCGCTTCGCCGTCGGCGGCCAAAGCCGCCTGCATGATCAGTTCGGATATCGTGGGATGCGGATGCGCGGTCTTGCCGATTTCGGTGACCGTGGTCTCGAGCGCTTTGCCAAGCACTACTTCGGAAATGATGTCGGTGGCGGCGTGTCCGATTATCTGGCATCCGATCACTTCGCCGTACTGTTTGGTCGCGACGATTTTAACGAAGCCCGCGGTCTCGCCAATCGCCACTGCCTTGCCGTTCGCGCGAAACGGAATCTTGCCGACCTTGACCTCGATGCCGCGCGCCTTGGCCTCGGCTTCGCTGAGCCCGACGGTCGCGACTTCGGGCTCGCAGTAGATGCATCCGGGGATCGCGAGCAGGTCGAAGCCGGGCTCGCGCACGCCCGCCATGATTTCAACCGCCGCGATTCCCTCGGAGCTGGCCTTGTGCGCGAGCAGGGGCGGGCGGATGACGTCGCCGATCGAGTAGATGCTCGGGACGGTGGTCTGGAACGAGTCGTTTATCTTGATGAAGCCGCCGCGCTCGAGCTCGATGCCGAGTTTCTCGAGACCAATGTTCTGGCTGAGCGGCGTGCGTCCAACGGCGACCAGCACGACTTCGGCGTCGATCGATTTTTCGGCGCCGTCGGCGGTCACCGCGACCGACCACAGATCGCCCTTACGCGCCATCGACTTGTAGCCATGCCCGAGCATCACGGCGACGCCGCGTTTAGTGAACGCGCGACGCAGTTCCTCGGCGACTTCCGCGTCGAAGCCGGGGAGCATCTGCTTTTCCAGCTCGACAATCGTGACCTTGGCGCCGAAGGCGCTGTAGAAGTAGCCGAACTCGAGGCCGATTGCGCCCGCGCCGATGACGACAACGCTCGCGGGCATCGTGTCGAGCACCAACGCCTCGTGGCTGGTGACGACGCCGTCGCCCACTTTCATGCCCGGGAACAGGCGCTCGCCCGAGCCGGCGGCGATTAGAATGCGCTCGCCTTCGAGCACGGCGGCAGCCGGCGCGGGCTTGCCTTCGACCTGCTTGAGCGAGACGGAATGCGGGCCGGTGATCGTCGCGTCGGCCTCGAAGTAGTCGATTTTGTTTTTCTTCAACAGGTAAAGCACGCCTTTGGAGAGCTTGTCGGCGGCGGCGCGCGAGCGCGCGATCACCTTGGTGAAGTCGAAACGAACCTCGCCGACCTCGATGCCGTGTTCCTTCGCAGCGCCGCGAATCGTGTCCATCGCGGAGGCGGAGTTGAGCAGCGCCTTCGACGGGATGCATCCCCAGTTG
>JBOHWI010000053.1:0-5708 GCA_050736675.1 Binatus sp. (SeqCode) | reverse complement strand
GCTCCCTGCCAGTCCTTCGTCCTCTTCTTTTTGTGCGGGCGAGAAGTCCTTGTTGGTGAACATGTTGGCGGCGCTCTTGTACTGGCCCGCCGAGGCGAAGTTCGGCGTGATCCCCAGCCAGTCGAGCGTGCCGCGCATGAACAGCTCGCGCAGTTGCACGCCCATCAGGTTCAAATCGCCCTGCGGCATCAGCGAGACTTCATCGCAGGCGCTCGCGACAATGTACGGCAAATTGCCCAGGCCCGATTCGCCCGCGGTTTCGATATAGGCGGTGGTCCACTTGCTGTGGCTCTTGAATGACTTGATCAGCGCGACGATCTCCTGCGCCTGCGCCAATTCCAGCTCGGGGTCGATAACCTTGATATCCAGGCCGACGATCTTCGGATCCTTCGCCGCTCGATTGAGCGCATTGCGCAGAACGTTGAGCGCCGTCTGACTCTTGCTCAGCAGGCCCAGCACGCCGCTGCCGCCGCGCTCGACCACCGGCCCATTGAGCTCGACCTCGAGCACCGAGTTGGGCTGCACGCGATGCGAGATGTAATCGGAGACGGCGACGATCGCGAACAGCACCACGGTGATGATCACCGTTCGAATAAGCCATCGAAAAAATCTTCTGAACATTCACTCCTCCGAAATGCGAAAGCGCGTCTGCTTTGGGGGCGCGTTCCCTTGACAGTCGCAACCGGCAAGAATAGCCAACCATACCCGCCTGCATGGAGCCAGTCGTTAAAATACACCCGACTTGCCGATCATCGCCGAGACGCACTGCCGCTCGATCACCGCGCTGGATTGATCTGAACCGCCCGCAGCGGTCAGCGCTTCGCTTCATCCCGCTCTCTAACCCGTGAGAGTTCTAACAGAGACGAAGTCCCGCATCTTTGCACTGGGTGCAGGGTCACCCCTGCCCAAGGAAGTGTGAAACCCACGGTGGGTTTCACTAAAGTTAAGTTCTTTCGTTTCATCGCCGCTTACGGCGAGCTTCCCAGCGGCTTGTGCACGACCGAGGAGCCGTCGAGGTACGGCTCGTCGCCGAACCACGTCACGCGGATCGTCGTGACGGCTTCGACGCCTTGCAGTATCAGGTTCGCCGTCATCGTTAGCGTGTGCGATCCGCCGGCGCTGCGGCGGCCGTCGGTCAGCGCCTCAGCCATCGCGCGGCCGGCCGGTGCGACGCCGCCGGGTCCGATATTCGGCAGCGTGCCGAGAATCTGCGTGATCGTCGGCGCAACGTCGGTGTTCGCGGTGGGATTGTAATCGACGAAGCCGCGCCGGAAGTCAGGACCGATCGCCGCACAAAAATTATGAATCTCACGCTCGCCTGCCGCGCCATGCATCCCCATGCCGGTCGTGAACGTCTGGCTGTCGCCGGTGTCGGCATACACAAGCCCCTTCACCGGATGGACCAGCGCGGCGGATTTGTTCGGCGTCGAGACCTGCCCACTTCGGCCCACAAGGAACGCGGGATTACCCGGCCCGGTCAGGCCCTTGTTGTCGGAGTCGGGGTCCTCGCGAAATGAAATCACCAGGTCGGGCGAGCGCGCGGCGTTGTACAGACCCACGACGCGCTGGTTGAAGGTACCGTCGATCCATCCGAGATACGGCTTGGGTTTCGTCGCGCGCCGATGCCGACTGTGGCCGCTTGGCTCCTCGGGAGCGATGGCCGGATCGCGCGAGAAAATCGGCCCGCACCATTCCTGCGCCTCGGCAAAGTTGACGATCTTCTGCAGCACCGCGCGTCGCTGCTCCGGTGCGGGAAATTCGGTCGGCGACAGATAAACCAAATCCGCGCCGCCGTTGGGCACGACGATAATGTCGGTGCTGTCGCGCGACTTCTTGATTCCCGCCGCCACCAGCATCTCCGACAGCACGATGCGGAACTTAATCGTCGCGAAACCGTGATCCGAGACCACTATCAGGTCGGTCTTGTCTGCGATGCCCAGCGCGTCGATCGCCGCGCGCAGGCGCAGCAGGTTGTTGTCGCAAAGGCTCAGCGCTTCCATCGCGGGCAGCGTACCCAAGCCCGCGATGTGCTGCGTGAGATCGGGATTATGCTGCCAGAGAACGACGAGCGCAGGCCGGCCCGCGTCGGCCGCGGCCTTGGCGGCGGGCAAGGCGTCTTCGGCTACGAGGCGAGCGAAGTACAAATCGCGCTGCTGGTCGGCGACCACGGTTTTCGATTCCGGCGGCACCGTGATCTTCTCCCGCGCCGACGGCGGCGCCACCAGGTCTTCCGACGCGAACAAGTAATCCTTGTGCGATTCGCCGACAATGTCCTTGCCGTCGACGATCGTCGCGACGCGATTGTCGAACACCGCCGTCGGTCCCTGCTTGCCGATGACGGCGACGTAGCCGCCCTCGCGCGCAACTTCCTGCGTGATAGTGTCCAGCCCGATCAGCCGCCCCTTGAGCTCGTCGGCGCCGTTCGAATTCAGTATCGCCCCGGCGCCCTCGGCCGCGACCATCTGGCCCTTGGGCGTTTCCGCGGACGGCTCGAGGTAGAAGTTGTTGCCCTCGAGGCCGTTGACGCCCGGCGGCGCTCCGGTTGAGAGTGCGGTGGCGTTCACCATCGTGAGCGTGGGGAAGATCGCGTGATGCTTGTCGAAGCGCACGCCCTCGCGCGCCAAGCGGAAGAGATTCGGCGTGTCGCGCTGCGTAACGAAGTCGGGCCGCAGCCCGTCCCATACCATCAACACCACAATCCGGCCGCGCCCATGATGAGACAAGGCAGAGTCCTGCGCATAAATTGGCGCAGCAACGAAGACGAACAGGAGCGCGAGAACCCCGGACAACCGTCGAGTGAAGAACATTCCATCGGTCATCAAAGCGGCCCGCAACCGATCGTGTCAATCGTTCTCGGTGATCGGATCATTTTTTCGTTGCCGGCGTCCGCGGATGCGCCTTGAAAAATTCCCAGATGACGTCGGTCGCGTTCAGATTGTTGCTCGGCTTGCCCACCCATTTCTGCGGCAGTCGATTCGTTCCGCCGGGCCACACGTGCCCCAAGCCCTTGACCCTGTCGTACTCGACCTCTCCGCCCCTGGCACACTGATCGTAAGTGATTTCGAGCACGCCGTTGCCGCGCGAGGTTCGCACTTCCGGCCCGCAACCGAGCATCCGTTCCCACTCCTTGAGCGAATCTTCGATTGGCGGAACATCCTCCGTCTTCCCCCACGGCAGCCGCACGTTGCCGCCGGCGATCGGGTTGAGCGGGTCGTCCGTGCCGATGATGAACAGCAGCGGAACCGGATAGGCGAGTTGCTTTTCGTGGTACCAGAGATGGCCCGAGACGGGTGCTATCGCGGCGATTCGATTCGACAGGTTGAGCCCCACGCTGAACGTCATCGACGCACCATTGGAAAAGCCGGTGCAGTAAATTCGCGACGGGTCGGCGGCGTAGCGCGCCTCGAGGAAGTCGATCATCGCGGAGATAAAACCGATGTCGTCCACGTGGTCCACGCCAATCGCGCGGCCGGAGCCGTCGTTCCACAGCCGCGGATTGAGCAGGAAGCGGGCCGGCACCATGGGACGCGGCGGCGAGCCGTCGGGGAAGACCGCGACAAAGCCCTCGCGATCCGCCTTCGCGGCCCAGCCGGCCTCAGCCATCGCGCCCTCGCCGCTGCCGCCCGCGCCGTGCAGCATGATCACCACCGGCACTTTCGATTTTCCGTCGAATCGCGGAGGCACATGCACGATAAACGTGCGCGTCATCTTGTTCGCACCGGCGCCGACCTCGATCGACTCATTGTGATTCCCCGGCGCGGGAACCGCCGCAGACGTTGCCGCAGCCGCAGCCGCGGAAAATACCGTGGTCGTCAAGATTGCCGCGGCGACAATTGCTGAATTGCTGAACCCCCGCATTTCCCCTCCAGCTCAGTGTACGCCGTGGATGAGGCGTCGTTTCAAGGTGCAACTCGGTTTTTGATTTGGTAGCGTTGACCGACGGAGGCTCACGACGTTGCGCATTGCACTGCTCGGCCAGGCCGCATTCGCGGAGAAAGCGCTCGCGGCGCTAATCGATCACGGCAACGAAAACGAAATCGTGCACGTGTTCGCGCCGCCCGATCCGCCGGCCGGCCGGCCCGACGCGCTGGCGGCCAAGGCGCGTGCGCTTGGCCTGCCGCTCAGCCAGCCCAAGTCGTTCAAGGGCGACGCCGCCTTCGAGGACTTCAATGCGCTCGACGCCGACCTCGCCATCCTCGCCTTCGTCACCCTGATCGTGCCCGAGCGCATCCTCTACACGCCCCGCTATAAATCGATTTGCTTTCACCCTTCGCTGCTCCCGCGCCATCGCGGCGCCAGCGGAATCAACTGGGCAATCATACAGGGCGACGCGGAAACGGGAGTCACCTGGTTCTGGCCCGACAAGGGCATCGACACCGGACCGATCCTCGTTCAGAAGCGCGTGCCGATTGCGGAGAACGACACGGTCGGCTCGATCTACTTCAACACGCTCTTCCCGATGGGCATCGACGCGATGGTAGAAGCGATCGATCTGATCAAATCCGGCGACGCGCCGGCGATCGTGCAGGACGAGAGCAAGGCGACCTACGAGCCGCCGTGCCGCGACGAGCACGCGAAGATCGATTTCGCAAAACCGGCGCGCGAGGTGTTCAACCTGATCCGCGGATGCGATCCGCAACCGGGCGCATTCGCAAGCGTCGGCGGCAAACGCCTGCGCATGTACGAAGCCGGCTTTTCAGCGAGTCGAGCGGACGCCGAGCCGGGAACGATAACGGCGATCGATGCGGACGGAATGAAGATCGCGCTCGCGGACGGCACGATCGCAATCAAGCGAGCGCGAATCGATCCGAATCCGAAAAAGGTCGTGCCGGCTGAGCTCGCGGCAGCCGGTGAGATTCGAGTTGACACGAAGTTCACGCGCTAACTGGAAACGCGAACACCTGTACACCCGTAACTGCTGGTTCCGAGCTCCGGAAAGGATGAAGTCCGCCAGCGCTGCCCGTTTCTCCACCTCCGGGATCTGATCCTGCAATACGCTAAGAACCCACGCCAGTGCGGTGCGCTTCTCCTCTGCTTTCATAATCGCGTCTTGGTTGATTGATATCTTCGCGCGGCTTGCCAGCTCCTTGAGACTTTGGGCATTCGCGAGGATCCCATTCGCTGCGACAAAAGACCACCACCAGCCATACAGGATTACTTTGCTCTTAGTAGCTGACGGAACGTAAAAAGTTCGGTCCAGGTCGAATAGCGTGAGAAGGGCCGAGGCGAGAAAAGCGATTAAGAGTTCGGACAGATCGGACAAACTGGTCCCCCCAAATTCGTCACCTATTACAGTTTTGCAAGCTCCTTCTCGATCGATTCCGTGAGATTTTGGGAACTCTCTTCAGGGTTGCGACCAGCCCAGGCCGACACGCCAAACGACGAATTCGGAGTATTTCGCATATGTCGAAATTTACGTACGGTCAGCAGCCCCTTCTCGGTGAGCGAGATCGTCTTATCCTTTTGTTCGATCAACTTACGAGCGGCGAGACCGTCGACGATCGCCGATATGACGCTGGGGGGGGAGCTTGATCCGGGACGACAACTCAAATACACGGGTCTGACTTCCCTGCTCCAGAGCTTCCAGAATGGCGCACTCGTCGTCTGACAGAATCGGCGTTCGCATAGGAAATCCTCTTCCTGCCTGTTCCGCGGCATGGCTTTGCGCTACGATCCGTCGCGGCTTAAGAGGTGTAGCGAAATGCGTC
>JBOHWI010000052.1:0-4499 GCA_050736675.1 Binatus sp. (SeqCode) | reverse complement strand
TTGTATTCGCGATACTGGATCTGATCCGACGGTACGATCGGTTCGTAAAACTTTGAACTTTCAGTCTGCGTACTCATCTGCGATTGTTCATCCGCTAGAAAACCGGCGCCCCCGATCCCATCGAAGTATCAGTCCAGGTAGTCGCGGTCAATTATTACTGATTTGCTGGCGAGTACGAAACTGTTACTCAGTCTGAATGAGCACAGAAGGCACTATAGCTAACCGTATCGCAGCCGCCATTCCCCGCGGCGTCAGCGTGCCGATTCCAATCCTCACCCATCATGCTTCGGGCGCCGAAATCTGGGACGCCGACGGCCGCCGCTACATCGACTTTGGCGGCGGAATCTCGGTGCTGAACGTCGGCCATCGCCATCCGCGGGTCATGGCCGCCGTGCAGGCCCAGCTCGACGCATTCACGCACACTTGCTTCGGCGTGACGCCGTACGAGTCGTACATCAAGCTGGCCGAGCGGATGAACCAGATTGCGCCGATAGCCGCGCCCAAAAAGACGATCTTCCTCACCACCGGCGCGGAGGCGGTCGAGAATGCCGTCAAGATTGCCCGTCACGCGAGCGGGCGGCCCGCGATCATTTCGTTCACCGGCGGATTTCACGGCCGCACGCTGATGGCCTTGGCGCTCACCGGCAAAGTGAATCCGTACAAGGTGGGATTCGGGCCGTTTCCTGCCGATACGTTTCACGCGCCGTTCCCCGATGCATATCGGGGCGGCAGCACGCAGCAGAGCCTCGCCGCCATCGAGGCGTTGTTCAAGGCGTCGGTCGAGCCGTCGCGCGTTGCCGCTATCATAATCGAGCCGGTCCAGGGTGAGGGCGGCTTCAACGTCGCGCCGTTCGATTTTCTACGCGAGCTGCGTGCGCTGTGCGATCGCCACGGCATCATCTTTATCGCCGATGAAATTCAGACCGGCTTCGGACGAACCGGCAGAATGTTTGCGGTCGAGCACGCCGGCGTCGAGCCCGACCTCATCACGACTGCCAAGAGTCTGGCAGGTGGGTTCCCGCTTTCCGGCGTGATTGGCCGCGCCGCCATCATGGACAGTGTGGCGCCCGGCGGCCTGGGCGGCACGTTCGCCGGCAGTCCGGTGTCGTGTGCGGCGGCGCTTGCCGTGCTCGACGTATTCCGTGACGAGCACATACTCGCGCGCGCGGAAAAGCAGGGTGTCCTGGTGCGTACGCGACTGGACGCGATGCGCGAGCGGTTCCCCGTCATCGGCGACGTCCGCGGACTCGGCGCGATGCTCGCGATCGAGCTGGTGCGGGATCGCGCAAGCAAGGAGCCGGCGCCGGAACTGGCGAGCCGTCTGGCAGTGCGCGCGGCAGAGCGCGGATTGATCCTGCTGACCGCGGGAATCTACGCCAACGTCATCCGGATTCTCGCGCCGCTGACGGCGTCGCCCGAATTGGTGGACGAGGGCATGACGATTATCGAGCAGTCCCTGGCCGACCTACGCTAGCGCCGGGGCATCCCGATTGATATGGGATATTGGCGATGTTAGCGTGGCTCCTATCGCCACGATGTCGAGGTTGGGTGCGGAAAGCCGTCGCCAAACCGCAATCGATGAACTCTATCCCGCGCGGAACACAAAGAACACGCCTGCCGGAGATCATCGGTGCCGGTCCGGGTCGCACGGGCACCACTTGGTTGCATCGCGTGCTCGCGGGGCACGTCGATCTGCCCTACGGCATCAAGGAGACGCAGTTTTTCAACACGTTTTACGATAAGGGAATCGAATGGTACGAGCATCACTTTCGCCACGCCACTGGTGAACGCAAGATTGTCGAAATCTGCCCGTACTTTTTCCATCCGTTGGCCTACGAACGCATCAAGATTCACATTCCGAACTGCCGGATTATTACCACGCTGCGCGATCCCGTCGATCATTCGTTCTCGGCCTACAAGCTGTTGCTTCACTTCGCGTGGGAGCACGGCTCGTTCGACGAAGTGTTGAAAGCCCGGCCCAACCTGGGCGGCGGCAAGCGCTACGCGCTCTATCTCAAGAAGTGGTTCGATACTTTCGGGCGCGAGAACGTGCTCGTGACCATGTACGACGAATTGCGCACGCAACCGCAATCCTACCTGGATCGGGTGACCGATTTCATGGGCATCCAGCGGATCGCGCTCGCCGCGCGGCCCGAAATTCGCGACGACGTGCATTCGTTCGCGAGCGCGCCGAGAAGCCACAGAGTCGCCCGTAGAGCGCGCAAGGTGATGTACTGGATGCGGGGCCATCAGGCGTACGGCATGATCAACCTGCTCGACCGCGCGGGGTTTTGGAATTTCGTGTATGCGGGCGGCGAGCCTTTCGGCCGTCTCACGGAGCAACAAGTACAAACGATGCGCGAGCGCAGCCTGCCCGAGGTCGAAGCGCTCGAGGAATTGACCGGCATCGATCTGTCCGCCTGGAAGAAGCCGGGCGCCATTCATCGGAGTGGCAACGCGGCAGCCGGGCGCGTCGCAACCTCAGCCCGCGGATGAGCAAAGAGATCAAGTATCGGCTCCCGGAGATCCTCGGAATCGGCCCGGGGCGCACCGGCACTACCTGGTTGCATCGCGTGCTCGAAGGGCACGTGAACCTGCCCTACGGGGTCAAGGAGACGCAGTTTTTCAGAACCTTTTACGACAAGGGTCTGGAATGGTATGCGCGGCATTTTCGGTACGCGACCGAAGATCGCAAGGTCGTCGAGATTTGTCCCTATTTGTTGAATCCGCCGGCGGTCGAACGCATCAAGCTGCACATTCCGAACTGCCGAGCGATCGCCACGCTGCGCAATCCCGTCGATCATACCTATTCAGTGTACAAGATGGTGTGCCACTACGGATGGAGTCACGGGACGCTCGACGAGGTGCTGAAATCCCGTCCCGATCTCGGCGGCGCGAATCGCTATGCGTTTCACCTGAAGGAGTGGTTCGACACCTTTGGCCGCGAAAACGTGCTGGTGACGTTTTATGACGAACTGCTCGCGGATCCGCAGAGATATTTGAATCAGGTGACCGACTTCATGGAGATCGAGCGCATTGCGCTCTCGGAGCGGTCGGAGATCGGCGATAACGTAAATTCGTTCGAGCGCGCGCCGAAAAATTACAAACTCGCGCGACGGGCGACTCGCCTGAGGTACTGGTTGTGGAGACGTCAGGCGTACGGCGCAATCAATCTGCTGGAGCGCGCGGGCGTGTGGGATTTTTGCTACGGACGCGGCGATCCGTTCGGCCGCCTCACGCCCGAACAAAAAGAGAGCCTGCGCGAGCGCTATCTGCCCGAGGTAGAGGAGCTCGAAGAATTGCTTGGCGTCGATCTCTCCGGGTGGAAAGAGCCGACGGCGCGGCGCGCAACAGTCGCTTAATCGATGAATAAATTGTCGAACGCCGCGCGCGATTTACGACTGCCCGACTTCATTGCCGTCGGTCCCGGCCGGACCGGCACCACCTGGCTGCACGAAGTCCTCAAGGGCCGCGTCAATCTGCCCGCCCGCATCAAGGAGACCGATTTCTTTACCACCAATTATAACAAAGGCATCGAGTGGTACGCGGATCATTTCCGCGACGCCGATCGCTCTCGCCCGATTGGTGAAGTCAATCCGTACTTCGGCTTTCCCGAAGCCGCTGAGCGCATCGCGCTGCATATTCCGCATTGCAAAATAATCTGCACGTTTCGCAATCCGGTCGAGCGCATCTACTCCGCTTACAAGCTTTGGCGTCACTACACGCTGACGAACGATCCGCTCGACAAGTTCCTGGTCAAGGTTCCGCAGGTGATCGAAGTCACCCGCTACGCCACGCATCTGCCCGATTACCGCGCGCGTTTTGGCGCAGAGCGCGTGCTGGTCCTGCTCAACGACGATCTTCGCGCCGATCCGCAAGCCTACCTCGACCGCGTTTGCGATTTCATCGGCATCGCGCGCTACCCGGTTCCGGCCTCCGTGTCGGAGGGGAAGCTGATCAACTCGATAAGCGATCTGCCGCGGTTCCCGGGCGTAGCCCGCAAGGCGCGTCATTTAATGTACTGGCTCGAGGAAAAGGAAGCCTACGCCACCAGCAATTTTCTCGAGCGGGCGGGTGCGTGGAAGTTTGTCTTCAGCGGCGGCGCGCGCTTCCCGAAGATCGATCCTGCAATCGAAAGGCGCCTGCAGGAACTCATGCGTCCCGAAATCGACGCGCTGGAACCGATGCTTGGCCGCGACCTCTCCATGTGGAAGGGGCCGCGGGCCGCTCGCAATCCTGCCGCGCCTCCAGCGGCGACCATTCAAGGGAAATAGCGACGCGCCCATGGCGAGGGTGTCGGTAATACTCCCGGTTTACAACGGGGCGGCTACGATCGAGCGCGCCCTCAGGAGCGTTTTCGATCAAACTTTCACCGACTACGAAATTGTCATCACCGACGACGGCTCGACCGACGACACGCCCTCAATCCTCGCCAAATATGGCGACAAGATCCGCATCGTGCGCCAGGCCAACCGCGGATTGCCCGCGGCGCGCAACGC
>JBOHWI010000051.1:0-1780 GCA_050736675.1 Binatus sp. (SeqCode) | reverse complement strand
GCCTGGATCACTTTGAATCGTGTATCGCGCAGGATGTCGCCGATTTTGTCGCGTTGCGCCGGCGTCAGATTGAGCTCGCGATTCATTCGCTCGATCAACCCGCCACCCGGGACCCGCAGGTAATGATAGCGGTACGCCATCGTGCTGAGCGCGAACCCGATCAGAAGGCACGAGACTCCGACCACCAGGGCGAGCCAGAAATTCGACTTAGCTGGCAAGATCGCTCTCTGTCAGCGGCATCTCCGGCGCCAATGGATCGCCCGCGGTTTCCGATGTCATGCCCGCTTCAGTTGTCGAGAGCGCCTCGCCAATCGACTCATCGGGCACCCGCTCGGAAAGATAGGCTACGCTGGTCGCGAATACAAAGATGGCCGCAGCCGCCGCCATCGGGATCCATCGATTCGGCCGCGATACCTCGCGCGACACCGACGCGAATCGCCGCGGCCTGTCCGCCAGCGAGAACTCGCGCCGCGCCGGCCGCGATAGCGGAGCCTCCGGCCGCTGCATTTCGCCGTGCAGCACCGGCGCCGTCAGGGCGAAGACGCGAAACGCATGGTCGCACTTCTCGCATTCCTTGAGATGCGCGAGCAGCTCGCCGCGCCGCTCAGGGGTCAACGTCTTGCGCCACAGTGCGGAAAATTCCTGTCGTGCTTCAAAACAATTCATAACCGTTATCTGTTGCGACCCGCCGCGAGCATCCGCTCCGCCTGCTTGCGCAGCGCCTGCCGTGCGCGGAACGCGCGAATTTTTACCTTGGCCTCACTCCATCCAAGCGTCTGTGCGATTTCAGAGACGCTCAAATCTTCGCTCTCTTTCAGCACCATCACCATCCGGTCTTCGGGCTTGAGCGTGTCGAGCAGGCGATGCGCCAAATCATACGCCTCGCGACGCTCTTCGGCCTCGCCGACGATGTCCTCCGGCGATGCGACGTTTGCCGTCTGCATCCACTGCACTTCCGGCGCGCTGAAATCCCCGACCAGTTCCTCGGGACGCCGCCGCCGCCGGCGCAATTCGTCGTAACACAGGTTCACTACAATCGCGCGGAGCCATCCGCCAAACGGCATCTCCGCCCGGTAACTCGCCAGCGCGGTGTACGCTCGGATAAAACTTTCCTGCGCGATATCCCGCGCCATCTCCTGGTCTGAAAAAAATCTCCTGCACAGACGCTCCACGCGTGGCCGATGGCGTCCGGCGAGCTCGGCGAACGCGTCGCTTTGCCCGCCGAGAACTTCGGCTATCAGTTCCTCGTCGGGTTTGGCGCTCAATCTCGAGCCCGCCCTTCGCCGCGCCGAGGCACCCAACATAACTGTTTATTAATACGCGGCATCGCGCCGACGGTTACACGATTTCGCCCGATTTGCGCCTTTGAGGAGAAGGTACGGCATCCTACGGAGACAATTCGGCCAGGAATCACAGACTCAAGGAATAACATACGCGAGGCAAATCGTAGCAGGCTCGATGACGATACTCACGAAATCGGCGGCGTTTAATCGGCGGCCGGTCAAGCGGAATCCTGCCGAACGGGTCTTCGGCGGTTCTTTTCGCGCCGTTTCAACATCATCGTGGAGTTCCCTAAAATAAGTCCCAGAGCCGTTCGCGATGTCGGACTTGTTTCCAGCAGCTGACTACTTTCAAAGAATTCCGGCGCAGGATGCCGACATCCGCTACCTGCCCCGTCTGGAACTCGGCTGCCCTGATGATGAGATCTTGCATCAGTTGATCGAGGACACGCCTTGGCGACAGGAAAGGGCCGTCGTTTGGGCCAAGGAGTATCGTCAAC
>JBOHWI010000050.1:0-5591 GCA_050736675.1 Binatus sp. (SeqCode) | reverse complement strand
CTAGATCGATCAGCTGGCCGCGCATCTGCCCGAAAGTCGCCTAATGCCATCGAGGGCGTACAGCGCAGCGTTTCGTGAACGCGGCACAGGTTGTAGAAGCTGTCCCACAACGCGGCCGCGGCGCAGTGGCTTTCCAACTGTTTTGAAAATCCGATGCTCAAGCGCGTGAACCGGCGCATCTGCATTCGGCTGCTCAGGTTGAATCGCTCGACGTAAGACGTGCTCATCAAGTCTTCGTTTGGGCGTCCTCTTATTACGGTCTTTTCGACACCCGCGACGTGACCGGGGCTGTAGCGATGCGCAGCGTCCGGCAGGTTGGAATCGCCGACGTACTGTTTCGTGAGCATCGCGTAATCGACATTCCAGCGGAACGCGGATTCAACCGCGCCGACATACGGCGCGTATCCGTCTGACGTGATCTGCGGACGATTCACGATTCGGGCGCGAAGATCGCGCGCCAGCGCGGTTGTATTTTCAGTCGTGCGTTTCCCTACCAGATAACTCAGCACGGCCTTCTGCGTGGACGCCAGCGGGACGAAGAGCCTCACTTCGCCAAACTCTGCTGTGTCGCCAGTCTGCACGCGCTTCTGCTTTTTCTGGATGAAGTCCCATTGCTCATCAAGCTCGATCTGATTGACTTGCAGGTCGCGCATCATGCCGTCGTGTAGCCCCTCGCAGCCGTCGCCGACGCGAAGGCTCAAGCTCAAGATCGTGTTACGGTTTACGTTGGTGAGCCGCTCAGTCGAGCGTATCGAGCAGCCTTCGGTGAGTGCGCTGATTACTTAAATCTGTTTTTCAATGGCGAGAGTGTTCATTGCCCGCTCCGTAGATTGACCTACCGGGCGGACGGAGCGACAATAGAGCTTGCCAGCTTCGGCGTGTCCGCATACCCGGATGCGTTGGAGTGGGACTAGCGCGGGTGTCGATCGCACTCGCGCCGGTCGGCCTTAACCAATAGCTCACCACGGCTCGATTTAGGCGTGGTCAATCCGGGCGCGATGGCAGCGGATGGATTAGTTCCGTTCGTTGTACCCTTTCCAGATAAGGCAGCGGCGAAATTCTTTCTCCCCAAAAACATCACCGAAGATGACTGGATACTTATCGATGCCATCGGACGCGCATACGTAAAACGAACGGCCAAGGCCGGGTGAACTTGGTCGCGGCCAAAAATCAAATGCGAGAAACAAAAATGAGAACGGCCTTAGCCCCATCCGCGCTCACCGATGTGCGGGGCCACAACGGCGCGCGCCCTGTCTGCTGGAGAGCAACACCGACAACCCAGCTACGTCGTGGTGGCAGGTTCGGACAGGTCAAAGTCTATTGGCTTTCCGCGAGATTGTGTGTTTCGATTTGACGGTGCGCTGTTTGCGCGTCTTCAGAAGGCTTACGAGAAAGGATCGCTTGAATCGCTGGTGGCGCTACGGGCCAAGGCCAAACCATTCGGAGAATGAAGCCTCGCCACGCAGCCGCGCTCGCGCTTGTGGTCTGGTGTCTAGGCGTTCGCCTAGGAAAAGAGATCCCTAAGAAGTGCCCAAACTGCGGCTTCACTTTGGAAATTGAGGCTCACAGTTGTGAGGAGAAATTTGAGACGAAAGCCAAATGTGAATTAGGCGCCGATAAGTACGTGCAAGATTACTACGTAAAGGCAGACAAAAGAGACGATCTGGTGGTCTTTCCGCCGACAGCGGAATGCCACGAAATCGAGCATCCGCCAAATTAAGTCACTTCACTTTTCAAATGACGCCACTCAGCCTCGAATGACGCCAGTACCAGAGGCTGATTGACAGGCAACCGGTACCGGCGGCGCGATGATATAATACTCGCGGCCATGTTCCCCGGAGATGAAAACGAAAAGGGAGGAGCCGGCGACACTCCACCCCACCCGGCTGGCGGGGAACCGACCGGCCCGAATTACAGCTCGCTGATCGAGTATCCGAAGGACGCGCCGGCACAGGGCGGCAATGCTGCCGAGACGCTGACACTCGAGGACGAGCCGGAGTCAGTCGATCGCAAGCTGAGCATCACCTCGGCCGAGGCGGGCGTCTACCTGCTGCGCGATCGCGCCGGCAAGGTGCTCTACGTCGGCAAGGCGAAGTCGCTGCGCCCGCGCGTGCGTTCATATTTCCGCGAGGGCGGCGACGGGCGCTTCCAGGTGCGGTTCCTGATGAAGCGGGTGCGCGACTTCGACACCATCGTCACGGCCAGCGAGAAGGAGGCGCTGATTCTCGAGAACAATCTGATCAAGCAGTACAAGCCCAAATACAACATCCGTCTGAAGGATGACAAATCGTACCTGAGTGCCAAGATCACCAATCACGCATGGCCGCGAATCACCGTCACCCGCAAAATCGTCAAAGACGGCGGACACTACTTCGGTCCGTTCGGCTCGGCCGACGGCCTGCGCGAGACCATCGACGTCATCCGCAAAGTCTTTCCGCTGCGCACCTGCACCGACGCCGTCTTCCGCAATCGGTCGCGCCCGTGTCTCGAATATCAGATCAAGCGATGCCTCGGGCCGTGCTGCCTGCCGGTCGACCGCGAGGAGTACGGCCGTCATTTGCACGCCGCACAGATGCTGCTCGAAGGCAAAAATCTCGAGTTGCTGCGCGAGATGCGCGATCTGATGAAGGACCACGCGTCGCGCCTCGAGTTCGAGCAGGCGGCGCGGATTCGCGATCGCGTGCGCGCGATCGAGAAAACCGTCGAGCGGCAGACCGTCCTGCATCACTGGGGCATCTACCAGGATGTGTTCGGGGTTTATCGCGAGGGCGGCTACATCGAGGCCATCGTGCTGATCGTGCGCGGCGGCAAGCTGACCAGCACCCAGGGCTGGAGCTTTCAGGACCTCGAGTTCCCGGTCGAGGAAATACTCTCCGACCTGCTGACTCAATATTACTCGGGCGCGCGCAATATCCCCGACGAAGTGATCGTGCCGGTTGAGCTCGAGGACGCCGATGTCCGCGCAGAACTGCTCTCAGAGCGGCGCGGAAAGAAATGCGAAGTCTTTCAGCCGCAGCGCGGCGAGAAGCTTCGCCTGCTCGAAATGGCGATGGATAACGCGCGCCAGAGTTTCGCCTCGCGCCGCGATAACGAAAAAACGCGCGAGCGGATGCTCGAGGATCTCCGCGTCAAACTGGGCCTGCGCAACACGCCCAAGCGCATGGAATGCTACGACATCTCGAATCTGCAGGGCTCGATGGTGGTCGGCTCGCAGGTGACGTTCGACGAAGGCGAGCCGCAGAAGAATTTATATCGCCGCTACCGGATTCGCAGCTTCGAGGGCCAGGACGACTTTGCCGGCATGTACGAGGTCCTCAAGCGCCGGCTCGAACGCGCCGCGCGCGAAAACGAGTATCCAGACTTGTGGGTGATCGACGGCGGCAAGGGCCAGCTCAACGTCGCGCTCGAAGTGCTGCGCGAATTTCGGCTGCTCGATCAAATCGATTGCGTGTCGCTTGCCAAGCAGCATGTGCTGAACGATCGGCGTCAGAAGGAAGTGACGAAATCCGAAGAGCGCGTCTTCGTTCCCCGGCGCAAGGATCCGATCGTGCTGCCGAAAAATTCGACCGCGCTGTTTTTACTGGTTCGGATTCGCGACGAGGCGCATCGATTCGCGATTACCTACAACCGCGAACTGCGCCGTCGCGCCCGTCTGCGCTCGGTGCTCGACGATATCGAGGGCGTCGGCCCGGTGCGGCGTCGCGCGATGTTGCGCCACTTCGGCAGTCTCAAGCGAATTCGCGAGGCGACGACCGATGAGATTGCCGCGGTGAAGGGACTCAACCGCGTGCTTGCCGCCGAAATTCGCCGGCATCTCGACGCAATGACGGCGCTGCTCGACGCCGAAGAATCCACCGACCCCGCCGTTCAGCCTGCGTTGCCTCTCGCTTCGCCCGCGCTTGCTCGCGATGACGCCGGCGCGCGCAGCACTGACACGCCGCTACGTGATTGACGCCAAAGTTCTTCAGGGCACAAATCGTTCGTCGCGCATCTGCTTGTGTCGGTGCATAATCTGTGAGTCAACATCAACTGCAATGCCGCCGTTGATCTGAAGAGGAGCGCGTAGCTATCGCTGCGGGAGCACGTTCCGTAAGACAAGCCGGTCTGCGACCCGTAGGGTTGGAGCCTGCGAGATCGCGCGAACTCTTGCCGCCCATTCCGGCAGTCGGCCCGGCTGAGCTGATGGCGCCGATCTACGCGGTCGCAGTGGCCGTGGTGGCTGGGGATGCGCTCGGCAACTTCCACTTCGCGATTCCGCTGTGGTTCGCGTTCCTGCTCGCCGTGGTCGCGCTGGGCGCGTTTTTGGCCGCGCGACCGACGCTCGGTCTGGCGACCGCATACGTTGCAATCGCGTGTGCCGCGACCGCCGCCGTGGCGAACGTGCTCGCGCCGTCGCATGACGCGCAAAGCATCGCCGCGATGGTGAACGGTTCGCGCGTGACGATCGAGGGACCCGTATATCGCGAGAGCGACCACGAACCTTACGGCAATCGGTTGTATGTCGCAGTCGAGCGAGCCGCCGAGCAGGGTGGCACTCTGTCGGTCTCCAGCGGCCACGTCCGAGTCGCGGTGCTTGGTGGCGGTGAGTTCAAGCTCGGCGACGAAGTCCGGCTGAGTGCGCGAATTCACTTCCCGCGCAACTACGGCAATCCGGGCGAATTCGACTACGCGGGATTGATGGCCCGCGATGGCATCGACGCGACGATGACCGCGCCGAAAAAATCGCTCGGCTCGCCGCGATTCCAAATCATCGGGCATCGTTCTCGTTTTCCAGCGAGCCAGATCGAGTCGATAAGGATTCACATCGGCGAGTTCTTCGATCGCAACCTCGCGTATCCCGAAAACGCCGAGATGCGCGCGCTCGTGATCGGCGATCGAGGTGAAATCGGCGAGCCGCTGAGGAATACGTTTGCGCGCACCGGGATGGCGCATCTGCTGGTCATCTCCGGACTGCACTTGAGCATCGTGGCGGCCGCTGTGTTCGCCGCGGCGCGGCTCGCGATGATGCTGTTGCCGGAGCTGGCAAACCGCGGTTATGCGAACAAGGTCGCCGCGGTTGCCGCGATGCTCGCGGTGTGCGCCTACGCGTCGATCGCGGGCCATCACGTGTCGACGGTGCGCGCGCTGGTGATGGTGCTTGCGTACATGTTGGCCGTGGCGATCGATCGTTCGCGCGAAGCGATCGCGTCTCTGGCGCTTGCCGCAATCGTGATCTGCGTCGCGCTGCCCGGCTCGACCGCCGACATCGGCTTCCAGCTCTCGTTCGCGTCGGTGATTGCGATCGTACTCGGGATGCGCCGATTTGCCGCCTGGTTCGCACGCCGCAAACGCCTGGGACGGCTTCGCGGCGAGCCCTCGTCACCGTGGTGGCGATTTCTCGAGGCTCCGGCCGGCTACCTCGCGGTGTCATTCTGGGCGATGGCCGGGACGGCACCGCTCACTGCGTACCACTTCAATCAGTTTGCGGTCGTAGGACTGGTTGCAAACGCCGTGGTCGTGCCGATTATGGGATTCGGCGCGACGGTACTCGGACTGATTGCAGCAGCGTTGAGTTTCCTCTCGGAGCCGGCCGCACGCCCGATATTGATGTT
>JBOHWI010000049.1:0-9660 GCA_050736675.1 Binatus sp. (SeqCode) | reverse complement strand
GTTCATGACGATGGCGACCGAATTCGAGCGCGAGGTGAGGACGGTCGAGCAGATGTGCGCCGAAATCCGCGCTGGACGTGCGCACCCTTACGTCTTTACCGATCCGGACTGAGCCGCAGCCCGCGCGGCGGCGGCGGGCTCCAGATTTTGCAGCTCGTGCGTGAAGTGCCGGATGTCTTGCGCACGGCCCGCCGCGATCAGTTCGTCGCCCGCTTTCAGCGGACGGTCCGGCGAGATCGGCGTGAACTCGCCCTGCGGATTGTCGGCGTCCTGGACGGCGAGCACGGTGACACTGAAGCGCGCGCGGGCGTCCAGTTTGCGCACCGTCGTTCCCGCGGCGTTGGCAGGGACCGTGACGCGCGTCACGCGATAACCGGTAGCCCAATAGATATTCGGATCGCGCGTCGCCAGGGTCGAGAGCGAGACCGCCACGCGATTGAGAGCTTGCGCGATTTGCCGGCTGGTGACGAGACCGAGAAAGCTTCGGCTGCTGCGCTCGACCACCGGAATCTCGTCGAGCCCGTCGTGCTCCATCAATTGACTCGCCTCATCGAGATTTGCATCAAGCGCCACGGTGGGGCCGTGCGCGTTGCAGATGTCGAAGGCGTTGACCAGCGGCCCGAGTTCCTGTCCGCCGCCGATCACCGACAACAAATCGCGCACCTCGATCGTCCCCGATAGCACACCATCGCTATTAACTACCGGCAAAGTGGATTGCGCGGTCTCACCGGCCGTGCGGAGTACATCCGAGAGCGAAGTATTCTCGTTCACTATCGTTACGTTTTTCGTGACGACCGCGCTGACCGGGATGAGCGAGAGCGCCAGGCGCTCGCTGCCGATTTGCAGGGTCTTGCCTTCGCGCGCGAGGCGGAACTCGTCGATCGATTCGGTTTCGATCGCGCGCGCGACGACCAGCGCCGTAATCGTCGCGATCATCGAGGGTAACGCGATCGTGTCGCTGTGCGTCATCTCCCAGAGCAGGAATAACGCGGTCAGCGGCGCATGCGTCGTGCCGGCCAGAAATGCGCCGAGCCCGACCAGCGCGTACGATCCGCGCGGCCCGGTCAGGTGCGGTATCAGCATCGCCGACACGCGCTGAAACATCCCGCCGGCCATCGTGCCGATGAAAAACGTCGGGCCGAAAGATCCGCCCGGCGCGCCGCATCCGAGCGATACGCTGCTGGCAAAAAGCTTCGCGCAGGTCAGCGCAAACAGCATCCCGATGCCGAACTCACCCGCCATCGCGCTGTTGATCACCGGATATCCGTCGGACAAATTTTGCGGCAGCCAAATCGCGATTACGCCGACGACTGCGAGTCCCGCTTCGAGCTTGACCCATACCGGGAGGTTGAGGCTGCGAAACCATGCCTCGGTCGCGTTGAAAAACCGGATATAGCCGGCGGCCAGGGCGCCGAGCGCGGCGCCCATCAGCGCATACGTCGCCATCTCCCAGTAACTGCGCAGCACAAATTCGGGTGCGAGGAAGACGACCGCGTTCCCCTGGATCGCGCGCGACGTGATTACGGCCGTGAAAGTGGCAATGATCAGCAAGGTGAGGTTGGCGATTTCGGTGTGGCCGAGGAGAACTATCTCCTGCGCGAACATCAAGCCGCCGATCGGAGCGTTGAAGGTCGTCGCGATACCCGCTCCGGCGCCGGCCGCGACCAGCACCTTGGCTCGATCGGGCGACAATTTTCTGAGCTGCGCGATGGTCGATCCGATCGCGCCGCCGATCTGCGCGATAGGGCCTTCGCGCCCGACCGACGCTCCTACTCCCAGTGAAAGCGCGGCGCCGGCAGCCTTGACGAAGATCCAGCGCCGCTTCACCCGCGCGGTGCCGAGATTGACCATTTCCAGGAAATTCGGAAAGCCGTAACCAAGTACGTCACCGGGAAATAATCGGTCGAGCAGCAGAATCGCGCCGCCGCCGCTCAGCAGGATTATTGGAATCAGCCCCAGATGAAGTCCGCCATGTTCGATTCCCAGTGCGTTCCACTCGACTTCGCGGAACAGCCACGAGAAAAGTTCGATTAGTGCGCGAAAGCCCAGATTGCCGAGCGCCGCGAGCACGCCCACGGTCACCGCGAGCAGAATGAGCTGGACGTATTCGAACTGATCGCTGCGCAGCGAAAGCGAAAGTCGTCGCATCAGCAAAGCCGTCGGATAAATTCGTTATTCACGAATTGCCGCTACACCCCCAGGAAACGGTGCGTGACTGCCAGGAACTCGTCGAGGCGATCGTGATGCACCCAGTGGCCGGCTTTGTCGATCGTCACCGACTCGGCGTGCTTGAACGCCTGGATGCGTCCGTCCTTGACCCAATCGCCCGCCCACGATTCAGTGCCGCGAATCAGCAGAGTGGGACAGGTTATTCGCCCCCAGATTTCGCGCGCGTCGCGGTTGTTGAACATGTAGGGCGACGTGGCGTGAACGTAGTTGTCGAATTTCCAGGAATAAGTGCCGTTCTCGTTGCGGCGAATTCCCCAAATCGTAAGATGGCGCGCCTGCTCGCGGCTGAGATGCGGATTCGCCTCGCGCATCCGCGCGAGCGCCTCCTCGATCGACGGATACTCGCGCACTTTGCGCCGCGCCAGCGTTTGCATCTGGCCGATCCAGTTGTTCATGCGCTCGTAAGCGGGCGTGTCCTTGATCATGCCGGGCGGCGGCCCCATCCCCTCGATCGAAACCACGCGCTTGACCGCATCGGGATGCGTGCCGGTGTATTGCAGGACGATTCCGCCGCCGAGCGAGTGGCCAATCAGCGTCGCCGGCTCGTTCGACACCGCGCTCATGAGCTGCGAGAGATCGAGCACGTAGTCGATCATCGAGTAACCGCTACCCACGGCCCAGTCGGAATCGCCATGGCCGCGCAGGTCGGGCGCGATAATGTGATAATGCTTGCGCAGATCGAGTGCGACCCAATCCCAGTTGCGGCAATGGTCGCGGCCGCCGTGCACCAGCACCAGCAGCGGCTTCTCGGAATTGCCCCAATCGACGTAGTGCAGTTTGAGCCGTTGCGAATAAAAATAATGCGAAGTCGGCCCGATGATGCTATCGGCCATGTACCGGTCTCTCCACGACTCTCATCCCCTCTCCCTGCAAGGGAGAGGATTAAGGTGAGGGTCCTTATTCAGCGCGCGATTCCTTCCGCGCGCGACTTAAGATTCTGTCTCTGTTCTGCTTGCCCGCAGACCTTAGCAACAAAAGCTACAGCTTAGGCTGGATCTCGTCGAGTGCCGCGCGCGCCGTGCGAATGATGAACTCGATTTCGGCGTCACCGATGATGAACGGCGGCGTAATCATCATCGCGTCGCCGCCCGCCTTCCCCGCCATCCCGGTCGCCGGATAAAAGAACAACCCTTTTCGAACCGCCGCGCCGAGCACGCGATTGGTGACTTTCTTTTCCGGCGCGAACGGCATGCGCGTCGCCTTGTCCTGAACCAGCTCGATCCCCCAGAACATTCCCGTGCCGCGGATATCGCCGACCATCGGATGCCCGGATAATTCTTCCTTCAAGCTCGACCCCAGCCGCGCGCCCACTTCTGCCGACCGCTCCACGAGCCGTTCTCGCTCCATGATCGCGAGCACCTCGTCGGCGACCGCGCACGTCACCGGATGCGAGCTGTAGGTATAGAACATGAAGTCGGCCTTGGCCTGCTCGAGCTCTTCGACCAGCGATTCCTTGACCGCAATCATGCCCATCGGCATGTAACCACCGGTGAGTCCCTTACCGCCGATCAGGATGTCCGGCACGACGTCCCAATGATCGACGCCGAAGCGCCGGCCGGTGCGGCCGAAACCCGTCATTACTTCGTCGGCTATCAGCAACACGTTGTAGCGATCACAGATCTCGCGAATCTTCGGCCAATATGTTTTCACCGGAGGCACGACGCCGCCGCTCGAGCCCATCATCGGCTCCGCGATAAACGCAGCGATCGAGTCTGCCCCATTCTTGATGATCTCTTTTTCGAGCGCCGTCGCGCAG
Organism: Binatus sp. (SeqCode); assembly: GCA_050736675.1. GTDB lineage: Bacteria > Desulfobacterota > Binatia > Binatales > Binataceae > Binatus. Next base: position 5,675 of record JBOHWI010000049.1, on the reverse strand, counting down.
TCGATCTCACATGACGGATAGGTCTTGCCCCACGGACATCGATAGCAATAGGTCGGATCGATCTTCGGCCAGTCCAGCAAAATATGTTCGTAGTCCGCGCGCCGCCCGCTCCCGCCCGCCGACAGGGCCGCGATGGTGTTGCCGTGATAGGAGAGGCGCCGCCCGATGATCTTGCTCTTCGATTGCTTGCCGCGCGCCTTGTTGTAGAGAATCGCGAACTTCAGCGCCGCCTCGACCGCCTCCGATCCACCGCTGGTGAAAAAGAAACGCGACAAGCCTTTCGGAGTCCATCGCGTGAGGCGCTCGACCAGCCGTTCGCGCTCGAGCGAGCTCCACACCGGCACGATATAATCGAGGTTGGCGATCGTGCGCGCGGCAACCTCAGCGATTTCCTTGCGTCCCTGCCCGATATTCACGACGACCGCGCCGCCGCCCGCGTCGAGGATCTTGTTGCCGTCGGAGGCGTAGAGCCATGGGCCTTCGGCGCGCTCGATACGAATCGGATCGTGCGGGCCACGCATGAACATCGGAGCTGTCGGTGGCATAGCCGAATCTTAACCGTGATTCGATACCGCGAGCAACGCGACGGACCTCGCGCTACTTGATTGCGCCCGACTCGCGCCAGCGCTCAAGCTCGTCTTTGCCGTAGCCAAGCTCGCCGAGGATTTCGTCCGTATGCTGCCCGAGTTGCGGTGCGAGCGACCGTATCGATCCCGGAGTGTCCGAGAACTTGGCTGAGACGCCCACCTGCTTGACTTTCTTGCCGCCGGGCGCCTCGACCTCGACGATCATGTTGCGCGCGAGCACCTGCGGATCGTTCGGCACCTCGTCGAGCGTCAGCATCCGGCCGGCGCAGATGTCGTTCTTGCTCAGAATCTCGAACCATTCATCGCGCGTTTTGGTTTTGAATGTTTCCGTAAACACGCGTGTGATTTCCGCGCGTTTGCTCGAATCGTATTCGTGCGGAATGAATTCTTCGCGGCCGAGCGCGCGGCACAGATTCGCGAAGAACCACGGCTTGATCGCCGCGATCGTAATGTATTTGTCGTCCTTGGTCAGATAAACGTTGTAGTTTGGAATCCCGCCGTCGAATATCGTCTCGCCGCGCCGCGGCACTTTGTGGTTCGCGAAAAATGTCGAGAACGATTGCGCCAGCAGCCCGAGGCTGCCGTCCATCATCGAGATATCCACGTACTGCCCGCGTCCCGTCTGGCTGCGCGCGACCAGCGCCGCCAGCACTCCGATCGCGCCATTCATCCCGCCGGCCGCGTAGTCGGCAACCAGATTGTGCGGAATAGTAGGCGGCTGCCCGGGCCGTCCGAACAGCGACAGCACACCGGCAGTCGCGATGTAGTTGATGTCGTGGCCGACGAGATCGCGATACGGCCCGCTCTGTCCAAAGCCGGTGATGGCGCAATAGATCAGCCGCGCGTTGCGCGACGAGAGTTTCTCGTAGTCGATGCCGAGCCGCTTGGCAACGCCGGGGCGGTACTCCTCGACGATCACGTCGGTGCGCTGCGCGAGGCGCGCGTAGATTTCTTTGCCCACGCCGCTTTTGAGATTGATGCCGATCGACTTCTTGTTGCGCGCGAGCGCGTTATACGGCGAGCTGCCGAAAGTGCTGCCCTGCGCGCGAGTGCTGGCGGCGCCTGCCTGCTGCGCGCGCCGTCCGGTGGGAGGACCAGGCTCCTCGATCTTGATCACGTCGGCGCCAAGATCGGCCAGAATCATCGTGCAGAACGGCCCCGGCGCCAGTTTGGTCAGGTCGAGTACTTTGATTCCGTCCAGCGGTCCAGCCATCGTGGGTCTCCTCAATAAACTACCGCACATAACTGTGCGAGCCCGGGCGGGTCCAGCCGAGCCTTTAATGCGACGGCGCGAGCCTATTGATACGGATTCACCGGCTCTGGCTGCGGAGCTTGATCGACCTGCGGTGCGGAGTCCGGATCGCCGCCAGGAGCGTTGAGCACCTGCGGTGTAACCGACTGATCGTCGCCGGCGGCATTTTGCGGGTCGGCCTGGTTCTCGCTCGGGTTCTGATTGCCGTCGGCGTTCTGATTATCGTCGGCGCTGTCGTCTGAATCGCTGTCGTCGCCGTTATCAGAGTCGGCAGTACCGACATTCGGATCATCTTGCGCGACTGCGATACCCAGCGGCGATTCATTCGCCGGACGGATGGTCGGGGCGAAATTCGCGGGGTCACGACTCGAAGCGCACGCCATCGGCGGCGCCACCATCAAAAGGAACGCTGCCGTCAAACTGATTTTCGCTATCATGCCAATCTCCCTCTCATTTCGATCGACCGCAGCGCCGGTTCGTGCCCACCGCCGATTATAAGACCGCGGCGCGCACCCGCGCCATTCTCTCGGCCAGCGATTTGAGCCCATTGACCATGTGAACGCCGTACCAATGCAGATCGCGGCCGCTGACTATCAGCAGCCGGCGGCTGAGCGCGGGCGGCAGGAGAGTCTTCAGCTCGGCGACGTCGGCTTCGTCGAACTCATAAGGCTCGTCGGGAAGTATCACGATATCGGGGCGTCGTTCGACCGCCTGCTCGAGCGTCGTCACAGGATACCGCTCGCCCGCCGAGGCGAAGATGTTGTTGTAGCCGAGCATCCGCAGCACGTCATGCGCATAGGTGTCGGCGTTGAACGACATCCACGGGTTCTTCCATATCGGGCAGAAAACGCGCAGCCGCAGCTTGCTCCATACCCCGAGCGCCGCCTCGATTCCGCTGACACTCAGCGTTATCTCCTTGGCCAGCTCGGCGGCGGCCGACTCGCGGCTGAGCGCCCGGCCCATCCGCAGGATCGATTCGACCGCGCCGGGCACCGTGCGCGGGTACGTCGTGAACACCGGGATTCCCGCAGCGCGCAGCCGCTCGACATCTTCGCGCCGATTCTCCTCGGCATTGGCGATCACCAGCTCGGGTTCGAGCTTCACGATCGCGCCAATGTCCGGATTTTTGGTTCCGCCCACTTTTGGAATCGACGCGACTTCCGCGACCGGCTCGACGCAGAATTTCGTGACCCCTACGACTTCGGAATTGAGCCCCAGCGCGAACAGCGTCTCCGTCCAGCTCGGCACCAGCGACACGATTCGCGAAGGCGGGCGCTCGAGCTCGACGCGAAAGCCCAGGTCATCCGCTACCTGCATCAAGGAAGCCATCTAATTGCCGGTCACTTGCCCTTGCGTTTGATAATCGTGTCCAGTTCGCGCCGATCGCTCGGCGTCAATTGCTCGGAGCCGGCGCGCGCGTCCGCATTTGATTTCACGTTCGACGTCGACGTCGAGTCATCTCCGGCGCCCTTTCCTTCCGCAGCCGCGCGCGGATTTGCTTCTCTCGCCGTCTGCGGTCGATCAGGCGGTCGATCGGCGATGTAGTGAACGGCAGACGAAATCATTATTCGTCGCGCCAGAAAACCCAAAATCAGTGCCGCCAGCGCGGCCAGCATGAAGATTCCCGGACGCCGCATCCGCTTGTTCCTAGTCGGCCGCCTCGCACCTGAGCGTTTTCGCGCCGGCGCCACTCGCATTCGATCCGCCACCTGCTTACCCCTCCGCTACGAGCGCCAACCGGAATGCTACCGCACAGAGTCACCTAATAGAACCGCGCTGGCCCAGCGCGCGATCAGTCGGCGGGTCGGCACTTCGTCGAGGTGCCTCGTGCCGTTGTACCAATCCACGCCGATCTCCTGCGCGCGCCGGCTGACGCGCGCCAGCCGGAAGAAGAGCTTGTTGCGCGGTCCGTAAAAGTGCCGTGCGGCAAACGCCAGCTTGTTCATTTTTTTACCGACCGCATCTTCATGCAGCGCGCGATCGTAGTCGCGCAAGGCGCCGCCGTCGCCATCGAGAAATTTGACGATCGCATTCGCAGCCAGCTTGCCGTGCTCGAACGCACACGAGATGCCCTCGCCCATCAGCGGATCGACCCCTGCCGCGTCGCCGGCAAGAATCACGCGACCGGATGCGTAGCTGTCTGCGGCGTCAAACCATCGAATCGGGAACGAATGCCATCGCGTCGTTGTCGCACGCCCCTTCAGTCCGTCGAGCGGAAGCTCCGGGAACGCCGCGACGAGTTCCGCAATCATTCGCGACTGCTCGCCTCCGTTTTCAGTGAAATTGCGAGGACGCTGATGGAAATCGCGCGGACGCTGATCGTAAATGCCCACATTGAGATGTGGTACGCCACCGATGAGGCATGGAAACGACCAGCTGTAGCCCTTGATTCCACCGCTCACGCAGCGGAAGTCGAAGCGGTAGCGCTTCCCCGTAAATTCGGGAGTACGTTCGGGATCGACCGCGACGTCCGTCATTAGAGCGCGCCCGATCTTTTCCTTGCGAGCAACGAAACCAAACACCGCGCGACGGACGCGGCTGCCGGACCCGTCGCCGCCTACCAGCACTAGCGCTTGGTAGATGTGGCCATCGGTGAGGATGCGCACGCCGCCCGCGTCCTGAGTGATGCCGAGCACACGAGTGCGCTCGACTATTTCGACGCCTGCCGCCCTTGCTGCCCGCGCCAGCATCGCGTCGAATCTGTCGCGGCGAATCACCGTGGCCAGCACATCGCCGCCGCGCGACAAATCGACGCCGCCAACCGGAGTCGCCGCCTCGCCGCGAATCACTTCGACCGCGGGAACGTCGAGCGCGATTCCGAGCTCATCAAGCGCGAGCATGGTCTTCGGAATCAATCCACCGGCGCATACTTTGAATCGCGGATGCGCCGATTTCTCGATCGCGATAATTCGCCCCGCAAGATGCGGTCGCTTCTTAACGAGGTACAGCGCAGCCGCCAGCCCCGCAGGACCGGCGCCGGCGATCGCCACGTCAAATTTTCGCGAGGATTCCATCGCCCGACAGCGCAAGCCGTTTCGTCATTCTGTGGCTGAGTCGCTCGTAGCCTATATCCGATTAGACTCATCCTCGTCTTTTGAAGCCTGCAGGAGGGCAATAAACACCGACTGCATCTCTTGAGTTAGTCGCCAGCCGTCGCGGAAAGCCTTCATACCGCGTTGCGGGCTTGCTACTCCCTTCATTCGCGGGGCGACACGATGCTTCAAGCGATACATTTGCCAGATGAGTCTTCGGCCGTGCTCGAACATCTCCCAAAAACACATATCGCGCCCGAAAGTGTCCTTATCTGGTGCAAAACCTTTTCCGCCGAGCGGCATTGGATGCGGCATGACGTGAAGAGCGCCGCTGTGAGCCTTGTAGTCTCTCGCCTCGCCAGCATCTTCAGGCTTGATTCCCAACCGAGCTGCTTGGCGCTGACGCAGAATGAATGGTCGGAACCGCTTAAGCCGGTCTTGCTCGCTTGCTGTCAGCCAGTCATCAATCCCGTTGGGATCGGCTTCAAAGTCGCGAAGTAAGAACTGGATCTCCATTACATCCCGCATACTATCTGAGACAGCTCCTGGGATACCGCTGATCGCGGCCTCGATACCGACCTCAAAATCGGCGCGTGCTCTAGCGACTAAGAAACTTAGCCTCGCCAGTCGAGCGTGCCGATCAAACGCCTCTCTAGCGGTACCCAGATACTGGAGTAGTTGCTCTAGCCCCTCTAGCCGGGCTCCGGAATGATATTGTCGAAGCATTGCTGTACGCGAGCGTTGAGCTCTAGCAGGGTGTTGACGAAAGGGTCGAATCACAAGCTTGGCTTAGTCTGATGAGGT
>JBOHWI010000048.1:0-12525 GCA_050736675.1 Binatus sp. (SeqCode) | reverse complement strand
ACCTGATGGCGGCCGCGCTCGGCCTCGGCGTACTCGCCAAGGGCCCCGTCGGCGCGATTCTTCCGGGAGTCTCAATCCTCACCTTCATGATCGTCGAGCGCCGTGGACGCCAAATTCTCACGATGCTCGATCCCGGCGCGATTATCCTGGGCGCCGCGATCGCGTCGAGTTGGTATCTCGCCTGCTACTTCGGCGGACGCTTCACCTTCCTTAATCGCCAGCTCGACACCGAAAACGTCGGCCGCTTCTTCGGCTCGTTGGGCGCGATGGCGCCCTGGTACTACGTAAAACCCGTCCTGCTGAACTCCGCCCCGCTAAGCCTGTTGGTCCCGATCGCTGCCGTTTACGCATTACTCAGTCCAATAGTCACTCTCTCCGATCCCACCTCTCCCTCCGCGAAAGGTGGCGACGCGCCGCGCGGCGCGGTAGAGGTTGCTCGCTCGACCACACTTCCAGATTCGGATCGCGACCGCGCTGCCGTCCGTCTCTTCGCGATCTTCTACTTCGCCACCGTCCTCTTCTTCAGCATCGCCGCCTACAAGCGCCGCTCATATTTGCTCCCCGTATGGCCCGCAGCCGCCGTGATGCTCGCGTGGTGGATCGTCAGCGTCCCTCCGCTTGCATGGCGCCGCGCCGCGGCCTGGTCATTCGCCGCGCTATGCACCGGACTGGTCGTTTTCAACTTCATCTATATACCGCGGGCGGAAGTGCGGTCATGCCGCGACGATTCATTCCGGCCCGCCGCCGAGGAAATCGCCCGCGTCGTCGCCCCCGCCGACCCGCTCTATCTGTATGGATTTCACGAAGAAGTGGCGCCGCTTCTCTTCTATCTCGATCGCGACGCTCCCGTTCTCCAGGGCCGTCTCGGCGACGCACCCGCCGGCTTCATCATAGTGCCGGCCCACGTCTGGAAAACGCATCAGGCCGACGCCCTCGACTTCGAACCCGTCCTCAGCTCTGACCACGGCAGCCGCCACCTGGTGCTGATCAAACGCGGCAAGTCCTACGCGTCAGCGAATAATTGAAGGATCGCTGTTCTTCTTTGCGCGATCTGGTCCCCCTTCCCGCGCGGGAAGGAGTTAGGGTTAGGTTCCTATGTGCGCGCCTCGCGACACTGCCTTATACCTCGCGCAATCGATCAGGTGATCGTTAACCATCCCGGTCGCCTGCATCATCGCGTAGCAGATTGTCGATCCCACGAACCTGAATCCGCGCCCGATCAGTTCCTTGCTCATAGCGTCCGACTCGGCCGTGCGCGCCGGCACCTGCTTGAGCGCGGTCCACTTGTTGATCCGCGGCCGCCTATCGACGAATCGCCAGACATACTCGTCGAAGCTGCCGAACTCTTTCTGCACCTCGACAAATGCTTTAGCGTTGCTGATCGTGGAATTGATCTTCAGCCGGTTGCGAACGATTCCCGCGTCCGCAAGCAGCCGCGCGACGTCGTGCGCCCCGAATTTCGCAACCCGGCCCGCGTCGAATCCCTTGAACGCCGTCCGATAATTCTCGCGCTTGCGCAAAATAGTGTCCCAGCTAAGCCCGGCCTGCGCCCCTTCGAGCGTTATAAACTCGAACCACCGCCGCTCCTCATGCACCGGCACGCCCCACTCTTCGTCGTGGTATCGAATCGTCAACTCATTGCGCGCCCAGGCACATCGCATAGCTACAACCCTTTTGCCCTTCGTCTCATTCCGAGCGTCTGTGAGTTTGTTCGGAAAACACAGCTGCTCGCAAAATGGCCGAGCGCACTCATGCGTCATCCTGACCGAAGCGAGCAACGCGAGTGCAGGAAAGGATCTCGGACAGCTTCGCGCCAGCGAGGCCGGTTCCGGTCTCTGAGTCGCTGCATCCGATCTCATTCTGAGCGCAGCGAAGAATTCCGGCATCTGGTGCGGATTCGAGCACTCATCCGGGATTCTTCGCTGCGCTCAGAATGACACGAGGACTACGCGCCGCTGGCGCTCTTGCGCTCCGGCTCCTGCGCCGCCTTCTCCGCCGACTTCTCCGCGCATCGCCGCTTCATCTCCGCGAACGCGTCGTCGACGAACGCCTTCATCAGCGCGACATCGGGCATGACGCGCGGGTCCGCCATCATTCCGAAGTATAGACTCTTATAGTAACTGAGTATTGCGACTGCATACCCCATCGTCGCGCCCAGCGGCACCAGCGGTACCATATCGAGGCAGACGTGCCCGTTTATATATTGCGGCACCTGCACGCCCGGCACGTTGGTCGCAATAAAATTAATTCCCAGCGCGGGCAGCCCGAAGCCGTCGGCCCGCGGCTTCCAGTCGGTCCACTTCGCCAGGCGTCCCGCGACGTCCATCATCGTCGTCGCCACGCGCGCGCTCGGTCCGATCATGCTCGGCGGAATCGCGTCGCCAAGCTGCATCATGGCTTCCAGAGCCTGCGCCGACCCGGCCGCCTTGATCCTCTCGGTTTCCTCGTGGATCAACTTCAGCCGCTCGACGATATCCATCGGCGCCGCCGGCGCGATCGGAAACATCATCGAGACTCTGTTTCCCAGCGAGCTCTTTTCGTCTTTGTGCCGCACGTTGACTGGACACCCGATGCACAGATTCTGCCCCTCGACCGGGTACCCGTGATGCTGCAGGTAGCGCGCGGCGCCCTCGGTCAACATAGCCAGTACGACATCATTCACCGATCCGCCGAACGCCGACCTGATCGCGCGAAAGTCCGAGAACGATTGACGCGTCCACGCCACGATCCGGTCCTGCGTAACCGGCGTCGAGTTCCACGGGGTCGCCACTATTCGCCGCGTCATCAGCTGCGTCATCACCCGCGACGCCTCGCCCAATTGCCGCGCGCGCTCCGTCACCGTCGCCGGATCTTCGATCACTTCAACCGCCGCGTTGATCGTCGAGTTGACCGCGCCTTGAATCTGATCGCGGATCGCCTCCGCGAATCGGCGTATCAGGCTCGACGGACGCGCCGCCACCCACGGCTCCGGCGGCTGGGGAACATCGTCGGGCTCCGCCCGAAAATCGTACATCACCTTCAGCAATTCGACCCCCGACACGCCATCGACCAGGCAATGATGCACCTTCCACATCAGCGCCGTGCGATTTCCGTCCAGGTTGTGGAACACGTGCAGTTTCCACAGCGGATGCTTGCGCTCGAGCGGGTTCTTGTAGATGCGCATCATTTCCGCCAGGGCATCGCCTTCGCTCATCGCGTCCGGCAGCTCATGCAGATGCACGTGATTTTCGATCGCGAATTCCGGGTCATCCTCCATCATCGCGTGCGCCAGATTCAGCGGAACTTCGATCAGCCGCTGCCGGTAGCGTGGCACCAGGTGCATCCGCTCCTCGAAATGCCCCAGCAAACCGTTGAAATCGACCTGCCCTTCGAACAGTCCGATCGATCCGATATGCAACGGACCGCTTTGCGATTCTCCGTAGATGAAGGTCGCGTCCTGCGTCGATAGTCGATAGCCGGCGGACGATGGAAAACTTGAATTTTCGGCCATTCGATTTCACCTCCGAGCCGGATTCCTCTGGCCTGAGCACGGTGGGCGCCCGTCCAAGCCGCGAAAAATCCTGGAAATGATGCTGCCGTGAAATGCAAAGTTTGGCAGGCATGGTCGCCAAAGCGCAAGCTGAATTTTATCGCCGCCGCGCTTGCCGGACCGCCCGCCCTGATCAAGGATAGCGTTTCGCGCGGGTTAACACCGTCTTACGAGTATTCTCGACGGTAGCGTTTGCCCGCAGCGGTCTTCGGGGAGGATCAAATGACCGAGCAGATTAAGACTAATCGTCCTTATCCAATTCAGCTTAAATTGCGCGACGGCCACAGCGCTACCATTCGCGTGATGACGCCCGAGGACGGCGACAAGATTACCGAATTCGCCAAAGGACTCCCCGCCGACGACCTGCTCTTCCTTCGCACCGACATCACCGACCGCCACGTCGTCAAGCAATGGGTCGACAACATCAAGAACGGACACACCATCACGCTTCTCGCCGAAGTCGACGGCGACCTCGCCGCCTACGCCAGCGTCCATCTGGAACAGGCGCGATGGACCCGCCGCGTCGGCGAAATCCGCATAATCACATCGTCGCGCTACCGTGGTGCGGGACTCGGCCGCCGCCTCGCTGCCGAAGTATTCGAACTCGCGCGCTCGCTCGGGCTCAAAAAGATCACCGCCCAGATGACCACCGAACAGACCGCCGCGCGCTCCGCCTTCGAGCACCTGGGCTTTCAGGTCGAGGCGATGCTCTCCGACTGGGTCGAAGACCGCAGCGGACGCTCCCGCGATCTCCTCATCATGACCTACGACGTAGCCGGCTTCTCCGACCACGTCGTCGCTTGAATGCGGGGCTGCCGCGCCCCGCACCCCGCGCGGCAGGGGTCACCCCTGCCGAAGGAAGTGTGAAAACCCACGCTGGGTTTCACATTTGATAAAGTGATTTACCCTTCGCCTACTGCGTCACTACCAAAATCCTGAACGTCCCGGGCACCGGCACCGGCCGCGGATGCTCCGGGCTCGAGCCGGCTGGAAACGTCAGGTCCGCCGTCGGCAGATAGATCATCACGCCGCTCGGATCGACCGCCATCGTCCGCGCTCCCAACTCGGTCTTGACCACCTGCGCGGGTTCGAACTGGTCCGCCGACACTTCGCGAATAATCGTCAATGTGCCGTCGCCGCAACTCGCAAACACCAACCCGTCGCGGAACGCGGTCGCGTCGACGTACGCGCCGATCGGAAAATCCGCCACGATCTTTCCGTCGTCGGCATTCATCACCACCAGCTTGTTGTTTCGACAGCCGATGAACAGGCGCCGCGTCACAGGATCCATCGACATCCCGGTCGGCCGCTTCCCCGGCCCGGTCGGCCATCGCGCGACTACTTTCATCGCCTTCGTATCGACCACCGCCACTTCGTCCCGGTCCGCGAGATTGACGAACACCTTGCCCTTCCCGTCCGCGACCGCGAACTCCGGCGAGCCGCCCAAATCCACCGTCGCCGCCGCCTTGCCACCGGCCGGGTTGACGTCGGGCGCGATCGCCACCATCCGATTGGCGTCGCCGCACATCACCAGCACGCGATTGCTCGCCCGGTCATAGATGATCGCATCGGCGTCATCCGCCGCCGCCACTTTGCCCAGGCTGGCGTGAGTCTTCAGATCGAAAATCTGTACCGAGCCGCTCCCACCGTCGCTGATAAAGCCGCGCCGCGCGTCCGGCACCAGCGCCACGCCATGAGATCTTTGCTGCCCGCCGATATCCGCGACGATCTTCCCGGTCGCCACTTCGATCGCCATCGTATGCGTCATGCGGGTGACGTAGAGCAGCCCGTCCGGGCCCAGGTTGGCGTAGTCCCATCCACCGGCGCCGCCAACCTTGATGGTCGCAAACAGCTTGTAAGCGGGCGCGCCCGCCTGCTCCGCCTGCCCCGCGCCCGCCGCAACCGTCAAGGACAAAATCGCGAGACCCAACAGTCGAACGAAATGATTTTTCATATTTCCTTCTCTAACTCGTCAGGCAATCGAAACGATCCATCCGCCTCGCACGGCAACTCGACCACCCGCACCACCGCATCGACGTTCAGCGCTCCATACAGATGGGGAAACAACTCGCCCGCCGCTTCACCACCCGGAATTGTCGGCGCCTCGTGTCTTAACTCCGCCTTCAGCCGCGACTCTTCGATACACAGAACAATCAATCCCTTCCGCCCGGGATAAAAGCGGTTCGCCGCGCCAATCGCCTGCGCCAAAGTCGAGCAATGGATAAACCCCTCCACCTTCAAGCTAGCCGGCGCATAACTCCCGCGCTCGAGAGCATCCACCCATTCGCTCCGCTTGACGATATGAACGATCATCGCGCCCGCGCGCGCATACCGCGCGGAAGAACTAGATTGTAGTGAAACCCGTAGTGGGTTTCACACTAACTTGGGCGGGGTAGCGCATGCACTCTAGTCGAGCGGAAACCGAGCGATTCTATCGCTACTGCGTGATCACCATCGCCGCCGTCCGGGTCAGCGGGATAGTGACGGAGGAGACCAGACTCGTTAGCGGCGGGAACTTGTAGCTGACCGCCACGGTAACCACGCTCCCGGGCTTGTTGTTGGGCGACCAGGTCGTGGTGACGGTCACCGAATTCGTCTTCAGCACTCCGGCGACCAGGCTGTTCACGTAATTCTTAACATCGGTCGTCGATGCGACCGTGGGCGCAGTCGATCCATGGACCGTCGCATAGCGAACGGCCTGCTGGGCGCTGTAACAAACGAAGTCGTAGCAATACAACGCGAGCGCGAAATTGATGATGCCGAAAAACAAAGTCAGGCACGGCATGATCACCAGCGCAAACTCCGCTACTGCCTGCCCGGGGTGGCGCCGCCGAATCGCCGCGCGCAACCGTCGGCGCGGATGCCCGATACTGTGCCCCTTCATTTGACTATTGATCGACGCGCATTACGGCTGAACCAGGCACCGTCATCGAAGGCAGGATTCCCATGAAGTTGAGAAGCGGCTTGTACGGCGCGGAGGTGTTGACCTGGGTGTACAGCAACCGATGGCTGCCGGCGCAGTCGGTCGCCAGGCAGGTCGATGCGCTGCCGTCGGAGCACTTACAGAAGTGACTCGCGGTCGCCGTCATTCCCGCAAGCTGTGGCGCGTCGTTGGACGCCGCTTGCTGCATCCCGGCGTTATCGGCCGCGGTCGTCAGATTCTGCGAACCGTACTGCACGCCAGCCCGCGCCGCGTTGGAAACCGAAATCGCGATATAGAACGCTCGACCGGTCTCCACCGCCACCAGGAACATCATGAGCAGCAACGGTAGACTAAGCGCGAGCTCGACCGACGCCTGCCCACCCGCGCCCAAGCAATGCCGTCGGCTACCGGTCGCCCGCACTGACTCGAGCTCCCCTGTTTTTCTCATCGCATTTACTCGGCGAGGATCGTTGATCTTATTGGTGAGCCGTTTGCCAGCGAGGAGTAGTTGCTGCCGATCGACGCGTTCCCGCTGAGGGTCAACCGGTTCGCGACCACGATGCTGTAGCCGTTTGCGCTGCTGTTTCCGGCGAAGGTGACCTCCGTCGTCGGGAAATAAACCGCACCGTCGAAGGTCGAACTCGAATTTCCGCTGATCGTGCTGGCCGCTTCACTGATCGGAATCGTGCGATCCTGGAAAAACAGGATCCCCGCCAACGGCCCCGAAGTCGGCGCGCTCAGATTTGCCTGCGTGTTCCCGTTCAGCGAAATCGCACCGTAACCGCCCGTTCCCGTCGTGTTGTAAAAGGTCACCCCGCTGCCCGTCATCGTAGTGTTGGCGCTGATGCCCATGCCGCCGCCCGCCAGGACGTACGTCCCCGCGTTGAAATGCAGCCAGGCATTCCCGTTGACCGTGATACCGCCGCAATAGGTACCGGCATAGAGCTGGTAAGGACTGCCGCTGCTGCCGGAGTTCCCGCTCAGCTTAAAATTAGTGTGAGCGCACGAACCCACGGTAGGCGCCTGCACGTAGGCCAGCGGATCGGATGCCGCGATCACCCCGGTCTTCGGCGTCGGCGTAAGGCTGGAGCTGCCGCCCGCGGTGTAGTTGCCCACCACCCCAATCGTCGGCGCGGTGATCTTCACGTTGCCGACCGCGGTCAAACCGCTCGACGAGCTCGAATCCACCAGCAGCCCGCAGCTGCTATTTACGCTGACGTTGCCGTTGGCCGACATCGCGCCCGAGGCCGACGGATTAAGCACGTAAATGCAGTTCGACCCGTCGCCCTCGTACGCTACCGCGCGCGTCGACACCGTCATCGTTCTCACTCCGAGCACGCGCAGAAAATATGTCGGCTCGGGCTGGCTGACGATCGCCTCGACATACCCCGAGTTTGACGCGTTCGGCCCCTTGCTCGGCGGATTGTTGATCGCCACCATCACGCTGTTTAGGCCGTCGCTGTATCCGTTGCTCGCCGCGTCCTTTTTACCCGCCGCCACCTGGTCGCCGTAACTCAGTTCCGCGGCGCCGGCCATTGCCGCGCTGTCCGCCGCCGTCTGCATCATGGTCCTTTGATGTTGCATGAAGCTGAAATCGGTGACGACGGCAACCATACCCAGCAGTGCGATCAGCGAGACGCAGATCAACACCATGACCTGACCGCTCGCCGTCACTGCAATCGCGTTGTTCGCAGCCCGACGCTCAACCCCGCCATACGCCGCCGGAATTTTGTTTTTCATCATCTTTCGCTCCAACCGACAGAGCATCGCCTGTGCCAGCCGATTAGTCTCCGGATCGCCACGGTACTTACGCTGCAATATGTCCTGATCTGATTTGTGGACTGTCCGAAAATGACGCTGCGCGAGACGCCGAAACTCAGCGCCGGCACCTTCCGTAACATTGGATGCGGAGTCGTCCTGAGCGAAGCCGAAGGAGGTCGTCCTGCGGATGGAACGCGAAACCCAGGCGGGTTTCAGGTTGAATCAGGTGATCGTTTGGCGATTGCCCGCGAGCTACACGATTCGCTTTTGCCCGTGCTTGAATCCGCCCTGCTCGCCAATCGCTTCATTGCCGCGTTCGGGCTCGGCCCGCTCACGCTCGCGCTGCGGCTCCGGCTGGCGACGCCGGCCGCGGCCCGGTCCATCGCTCCGCGGTTGCGGACGTCCGCCTTCCACCGGCGCTATCTCGATCGATCGCATGGCGCCTTCGCCCGCCGAGCGGGTCGTGATCATCGGATCGTCCTTGAGCGCCAGATGCACCACGCGCCGGTCGCGTGCCGCCATCGGCTCGAGTCGCACCGGCTTATGCTCGCGCTTGGCCTTCTCGCCCATCGACAGCGCCATCCGATGCAATTGTTGGCGGCGCCGCGCGCGATACGATTCGGTTTCGAGCGAAATCGGCGCCGCGTCCTTGATTCGGCGCGCCAGGATTCGATTCAAGAGGTACTCGAGCGCGTCCAGCGTCTGGCCATGCCGCCCGATCAGGATTCCCGAACCGTCGCCCTTTATTTCGAGCTCGACCGTCTCCGCATCCACTTCGACTTGCCGCACGTCGGTCTGCTCGCCCATCTGCTCGAGGATCTGCTTGAGAATCGCAATCGCCTCGCGCCGCTGCTCCTCGAGGTCAGCGCTCTTGCGTCCCGCCGCGCCGCTGTCATCGTCACCCGACCCCGCCGGATTCCGCCTCTGCGCGCTCGCGTCGTTGCGCCCCCGCCGTTGATTCTCGCGCCCGCGCCCTGCCGGCGCGCGCTGTTCGACGTTGCCCTCCGGCTCCGGCGCGCGCGACGACTGCGCGGCTTTGCGCGTCACTCGCACCCGCGCTTCTCGCGCGCCGAGGCCCAGCACTCCCGCGCGCGGCGTCGCGAGCACTTCGACCTCGACCTCGTCCTTGCGCGCGCCGAGCTGCACCAGCGCTTCCAATGTCGCCTCTTCGACCGATTCGCCCGTTGTCTCTATTGAATTGTTATTGCTCATGTGGCCGGCGTGTATTGGGAAAATTCGCGGTTTAGAAAATATTGCTGGACCACGCCCAGCAGGTTCGACGAAAAATAGTACAAAGCCAGCCCCGCCGGAAAGTTTATCAGCATGATTGTAAAAATCAGCGGCGTCAGCATCATCATCCGCTGCTGATTCGGATCCGGCGAGGTCGGCGTCATGTATTGCTGGATAAAACTGGTCGCGCCCATCAGCAGCACCAGCACCGGCAGGCCGTGGCAATGCACCAGCGGCATCTGCGGCAGCCCCGGGATATGCAGGCAGTCGGGCGTCGACAAATCGTTGATCCAGCCGATGAACGGCGCATGCCGCAGCTCGACCGAGTTCAGCAGCGCCTCGTACAGCCCGATGAAAATCGGGAATTGCAGCGCCATCGGCGCGCACCCGCCCAGCGGGTTGACGTGATTGCGCTTGTAGAGATCGACCATCTCTTTCTGCAACTGCTCGTTGTTGTCCTTCAATTTGTCGCGCAAGCGCTGAATCTGCGGCTGCAGCCGCTGCATCTTCATCATCGAGCGCTGGCTTTTGATCGATATCGGCAGGAACGCAATCCTGATCGACACCGTCAGCAAGATGATATCGACGCCGTAGTTGGGCGCTACGTAGTAAAACAGTTTGAGCGCGCGTAGAAAGACGATCGCCAGGATTCCGAACCACCCGAAATCGATCGCCTTGTGCAGCGCCGGATTTACCGCTTCCAACGCCTCGAGCAGCTTCGGCCCCATGTAAATTTCGCTGTGGATTCGCGTCGCGTTGTCGAACAGCAGGCTCGCGATCGCCTCGTCTCCCGCGTACGCCATCGTCAACGTGCCTGTCGTCGGCGCCACGGGCAAAAACACCGCCAGGAAGTACCGATCGCCGAAGCCCGCGTACGTGATCGTTCCCGTAACCGGCTTCACTCCCTTCTTCAGACTCTTTTCGTTCTCGGTCTCGACCTTGTTGGCGATGTCGGCCTGCACCTCGGGGATATCGTAGTATCCCTGATGCGCCGTCAGCGGCTGGCTCATCGACACGCCCAGTTGACTCGCCGCCGGCCCTCCCGTCACCGCCACATCCATCGAAAACACGTAGCTCGACGGCTTGAACGTGAACGTCTTGGTGACAGTGGTGCCGTCCGCCAGCTTGGCGGCAAAGACCGCCGTCGTGTCGCTTCCGGCCGCCGGCCTGATTTCTGCGGGCGCGGCCGTCGCGTAGTTGAGATCGTGGTCGTCGAAGACCTGCCCCGCGCGCGTCATCACCGCACCGAGCGGCAGATGCTCTCCCGGCGTCACCTGCACCATCTCGTAGGGCGGACTGTCCTTGGCGGCAGTCTGCCGGTAGCGGCGCAAAACAAAACTCTTGAGCCGCGCGCCATGCGTCGTAAACACGGCGACGTAAAAGTCGGAATCCACTTTGACGGTTTTTTCAGGCGCAGCCGCCCCCGGCGCCGGCGTCATCGCAATCGCTTGCTGCCCCGTCGGCGCCGATACGCTCGCGACTGCTCCTGGAACAGCCGCTACCGTGCCTGCCGCGCCGGGGCCCGCCGGCAATGCGGTCGGCTGCCCGACGCCGGGCACCTGCCCCTGCTTGGACTTCGCCGCCTTCGCCTGCTCGGCGGCCTGCTGCTGTTCGGTAGGTGGCGGAAAAAACCGCTTGAGCACCAACTCCTGGTAGGCGACTACCAGGATGATGGACAAAATAACCGCAATCAAAACCCGACTAGAATCCAATCTTCAATTCCTGTTCCCCTTCCCGCTCGGAAAGGGGTTACTCGGTATCACGCACTCCGCTCGACTCAACACGTGTCCTTTCGCGCCCCCGCACCGGATCGTACCCATGCCCACCCAGCGGATTGCATCGCGCGATTCGCCAAATCGCCATCGCACCGCCGCGAATGATCCCGTACTCGGCGATCGCGTCACGCGCGTACGCCGAACAACTCGGCTCGAAGCGGCAGGCCGGCCCGTTGAGCGCATGGATCGCCGGCGACAGCGCCGTGCGATAGATCGCAACCGCACCGACGCCCACCAATCGCGGCGCCCGAACGAATGCCTCGCCCGTTATTTTACGGGAGAGGTTGGGTGAGGGTTCTGTCGAGCGAGCACCTGCGTTCATCTACCGAACCACCTTCATTCTCTCCCTCAGGTTGCGCGCCGCCATCGCGAGTTCATCGCTGATCGCCGCCGATTCGAGCGTCGCTGCGCCGCTCCGCGCGATCACGACGATCGAGGTCCCGGCCGGAATCTGCGCGCGCATCTCTTTCCGGAAAATTTCGCGCACCCGCCGCTTGACCCGGTTGCGCATCACCGCATTGCCGATTCTGCGCGATACCGTAACGCCCAGCCGCGAGCGCCCGGGCTCGTTCTCCAAGGTTCCCGCATACAGCACGAAATGAGGGCTCTGGAAGCGCACGCCGTTTCGCTGGAGGCGCAAAAATTCCGCGCTTCGATGCAGCCTGTCGGCCGCGGCGAAGCTCAATTGCGCGCGCACGCGGCCTAGCCCGGCTGCTTGGGCGGGATCGAGATCGCCAGGCGCACGCGGCCCTTCGCGCGGCGGCGCTTGAGCACCTTGCGTCCGCCCGGCGTGGCCATCCGCGCCAGGAATCCATGGGTTCGTTTGCGACGGCGGTTGTGCGGTTGGTAGGTCCTTTTCATTGCTAGCGGCCAGCTTCACTCAGGTTTTGTATTCAGACCGGCGAGGTCTGTATTGTGGGTCGGGTATCTTTCGTTCCGGCGTGATCTTTTTTCAGGTGGATTACAGCTTTGAACGACCCCGAACACGCAATCGAACCATACCGCACGCCATTGAGCAAGCGGCAGGGCACCGGGTCGGCCTGATCCTAACCGCTCCTTGTCCGAGGAGAGGTCGGCGTAAGCCGCGCGAAGCGCGGTCTCGCCGGGAGAGGTGCAACGCCGGACATCGCATACCCGCCGACTCGTCTAATCTCAATTTATAGATACCGGGACCGCCGTCGAACGGCAGCACCACTGTCCGACTTGCTGCAACAGGCAAACGAGGTTTGCTTATGAAGGCGCGCATTGTACCTCTCCCCCGTCGCTCACTTTCGGCGCGCGCCGACCTCCCCTCGGACAACGGGAGG
>JBOHWI010000047.1:0-5208 GCA_050736675.1 Binatus sp. (SeqCode) | reverse complement strand
GCCGTGCTGTTCGCAGTCGGCGCGCTCAAGACCATCATCACCAGCCGTTCCTGGTGGCGCAGTGGACTTGAAAGTATGTTGGTCGGAGTAGCGGCCGCGGGTGCGACTTACGTCGCGGGCCGGATGTTCGCCGCGCGCTGAGGCTGCGCGGCTGTGCGCGTCATGCTTCGACGAGTATGTCGTCGCCGTCTGCCTTCACCGTGTAGCAGCCGAGCTTGACGCCCGGATCGTCGAGATTCGCGCCGGTCGTGATGTCATATTCCCATCCGTGCCATGGGCATACGATCGTGGTGCCGTCGAGGTCGCCCTCGGCCAGCGGGCCGCCGCGATGCTTGCAGGTGTTGTCGATCGCGAAGAATTTTCCGCCGGCGTTGAACAGTGCGATCTGCTTGCCGCCCGCCTCGACCAGTTTGCCGCTGCCCGCGGGCAGGTCCGCCACCTTCGCAACTTTGATGAAGCTTGCCATCCGGATTTGCCTCCGCTCAGGTCGTGTACTCCGCGTTGATTCGCACGTAATCGTAGCTCAGGTCGCAAGTCAGAATCGTCGCAGTCGATTTTCCCAACCGCAGATCGAGCCGCACCCCGAATTCGCGCGCTTTCATCGCAGCCCCCGCGTCGGGCAGCGCCTCGGTTAGCAGCCGGCCGTGCGCCGCGACCTTCACTCCACTTATCCACAGTACCAGCTTGTCGGACTCGACGTGCGCGCCGGAGGATCCCGCCGCCATCAAAATTCGGCCGACGTTGGGATCGCAGCCGAAGAACGCAGTCTTCACCAGCGGCGAGTTCGCGATTTGCCGGGCCGCACGCTCGGCGTCGGCGACGGTGCGAGCACCGCGCACCTCGACCGTGACGAGCTTGGTCGCGCCCTCGCCGTCGCGCACGAGTTCGCGCGCGAGCGCCGCCGAAAGAGTCTCAACCTCGCGATCGAACACCGCCTGATCGCGTGCACCGAATGCGCGATTTTCCGCGGCTCCGTTCGCCATCAGAATCACCGTGTCATTGGTCGACATATCGCCGTCAACCGTGATCGCATTGAAGCTCATCGGCAGCGCGGATTTAAGCGAGCGCTTCAACGCCGTTGGAGCTATCGCGGCGTCGGTCACTAGATAGCCGAGCATCGTCGCCATCTTCGGAGAGATCATCCCCACGCCTTTCACCGCGCCGGCAAGCGTGATCGTCACGCCGCCGGCCCTGAAGCTCGTCGAGGCGGTCTTGGGACGAGTGTCGGTCGTCATGATCGCGTGCGCGAAGGCGGCGAGGCCATCTTCGCTCAGAGATTGTACCGCGTCGGCGGCGCCGATTTTGAATTTCGCGAAGTCGTAGAGATGGCCAATCACGCCGGTCGAGGAAGGCGCGACGAGCTCCGGCGCGCATCCGAGAAGTCGCGCGACTTCCGCGCATGAATCGCGCGCCAGCCGCATGCCGGCGTCGCCGGTGAAGCTGTTGGCGCATCCAGAGTTCGCGACGACCGCCTGCAGACGGCCCGACTTGACGCGCTCCGCCGTCACGTAAACCGGCGCGGCTTTCACGCGATTGGCGCTGAACACGGCGGCTGCGGCGGCCGGGCGATCGGCAGCAATGATGCCCAAGTCGAGCGCGCCCGCCCTGGTCTTCAGGCCCGCGCTGACGCCGGCGAATCGAAATCCGCGCACGGCGGTCGGCACGAGCTCGACTTTCACTTGCCGTGGCAGCGTTTGTATTTCTTGCCCGAGCCGCACGGGCATGGATCGTTGCGGCCGACTTTTTCGGCGTCGCGCTTGACGGGCGTCGCGGCCTGCGCCTCAGTCTCGCCGCCGTGACTCATCACGACGCGCTGCGGCTTTGGCTGCTGAATCTGCTCGACGTCCTGCTGGCGCTGCACCTGGACCGAAAAAACCTTCTCGACCACGTCCTGTTGCATCACGGCCATCAGCGCCTCGAACATCGTGAACCCTTCTTTCTGGTACTCGGTCAGCGGATTCACCTGGGCGTAGCCGCGCAGCCCGATTCCTTCCTTCAGATGGTCCATCGCGAGCAGATGGTCTTTCCACAACGCGTCGAGTGTCTGCAGCATCACGATCTTTTCGATCTGGCGCATCACCGGCTCGGTGAATTCCTTCTCGCGCTGATCGTAGAGTTGACGCACGCGCGCGGACCCGATCTCGATCAGGTCGTCGGAACCGTGGATTGGCTGTCCTTCGACCTCGCTCTGCGTGTTGAAGCCGGGGCGGAACTTGAACTGCTTGAAGAACGCGTCGTCGATCGCCCTCCAATCCCATTCGGCCGGATCGATTTCGTTGCTCGAGTGCGCTTCCGCGATTTCCTCGATCAACGCGTCGCACATGTCGAGTACGTCCGCCTTGAGCGAGGTGCCGCCGAGCAGTTCGCGCCTTCGATGATAAACCACCTCGCGCTGCTTGTTCATGACGTCGTCGTACTCGAGCAGGTACTTGCGGATGTCGAAGTTGTGCGACTCGACTTTCTTCTGCGCGTTTTCGATCGCGCGCGAAATCCAGCGATGCTCGATCGGCTCGTTGTCTTCCATCCCGATGCGGCCCATCAGGCCCTTGAGCCGGTCGGCGCCGAAGATGCGGAGCAAGTCGTCCTCGAGCGACATGTAGAATCGCGATGAGCCGGGGTCGCCCTGGCGTCCCGACCGCCCGCGCAGCTGATTGTCGATGCGGCGCGACTCGTGGCGTTCGGTGCCGAGGATGTGCAGGCCGCCGGCCTCGAGCACTTTCTCGCGCTCGGCCTTGCATTGCCCGACGTACCTGGCGAGCGCGGCCTGAAAATTCGGATCGGACGGCTCCTTGGTGCCGACTTCCGCCGCCGCCATGAATTCGGAATTTCCGCCGAGCACGATGTCGGTGCCGCGGCCGGCCATGTTGGTCGAGATAGTGACGGCGCCGAAGCGGCCGGCCTGTGCGACGAATTCCGCTTCGCGCTCGTGGTTTTTCGCGTTCAGTACGTAATGCTTGACGCTGGTTTTTTTCAGTTTCTCGGCGACGCGCTCGGATTTTTCGATCGAAACCGTGCCGACCAGCACCGGCTGACCGCGTTCGTTGCAGTCGCGGATTTCTTCGATCACGGCGTCGAACTTTTCGTCTTCGGTCTTGTAAACGACGTCGTGATTGTCGATGCGGATCATCGGCATGTTGGTCGGAATCACGACCACGTTCAGCCCGTAAATTTCGTTGAACTCGACCGATTCGGTGTCGGCCGTGCCGGTCATGCCCGACAGCTTTTTGTACATGCGGAAGTAGTTCTGAAACGTGATGGTGGCGAGCGTCTGGTTCTCCGATTCGATCTTGACGTTCTCTTTTGCCTCGACCGCCTGATGCAGCCCGTCGCTCCATCGCCGGCCCGGCATCAGCCGCCCGGTGAATTCATCGACGATGATCACCTCGCCTTCCTTGACGACGTAGTCGACGTCGCGCTTGAACAGCGTGTGCGCGCGCAGTCCCTGGTTGGCGTGATGCAGCAGCAGGATGTTGCGCGGGTCGTACAGGTTCTCGACGCCGAGCAGTTGCTCGACCCGCGTCACGCCGTCCTCGGTCAGCGACACCGTGCGCATCTTCTCGTCGATGGTGTAATGCTCTTCAGCCTTCAGCCGCGGGATGACGCGGTCGACGACGTAATATGTATCGGTCGACTCTTCCGACGCCCCCGAAATGATAAGCGGCGTGCGCGCTTCGTCGATCAGAATCGAGTCAACCTCGTCCACGATCGCGAAGTTGTGCTCGCGCTGGACGTAGTCCTCGATGTTGAACTTCATGTTGTCGCGCAGGTAGTCGAAGCCGAACTCGTTGTTCTGGCCGTAAGTAATGTCGGCGCGGTAGGCGGCCTTGCGCTCCTGGTCGGTCACGCCGTGGACGACGACGCCGACGGTCAGCCCGAGGAAGCCGAAAATGCGGCCCATCCATTCGGAGTCGCGCCGGGCTAGGTAGTCGTTGACGGTGACGACGTGCACACCGCGTCCAGACAACGCGTTGAGCACCGCGGGTAGAGTGGCGACCAGAGTTTTGCCCTCGCCGGTTTTCATTTCGGCGATCCGCCCTTGGTGCAGGATCATGCCGCCGATAAGCTGCACGTCGAAATGGCGCTGGCCGATGGTGCGCTTGGAGGCCTCGCGCACAACGGCGAAGACCTGCGGCAGCACTTCCATCATCGCCTCTTCGCGCTGTTCACGTTCCTCAATCGCGCTGAGATGCGCTTTCCATTCGGCGATTTTGGCGCGCAGTTGGTCGTCGCTCAGCGCCTCGATTTCCGGCTCGAGACGGTTAATCTCCGCCACGTCGGGGCGGAGACGTTTCATTTCGCGATCGTTCTTCGAGCCGAAGACCTTTCGTGCGACAGAGGAGAAAGCTGAAGCCATCTTATATGAGCAGTTTACGCGGCAACTTTGAGATTAGGTTTCGATCGCGCCGCAGCGATGCGGCCTGCCAAGTTTAGCTGGAAATCATCTTATCCTGAAATCGCGCGATTGCAGAGAGGCGTTGCTAGCGTTCGATGCGTACTGCGGATTCGACTTGCGGGCCGAGAAATCTGCGGCCGACGCGGACGAAACGCTCGGGGGTCTCGGTAACGAAGAAGCTCTGGCTGCCATTGCCGCCACGCCGCGCGAGCTTGAGCGCTCGCAGCCGCTCGCGCACGTCAGTCGAGGTCGCAGTCGCGGAGTCCACGATCTCCACGCGCGGCCCAAGAATTCGCGCAAACATCTCGCGCAGCAGCGGATAATGCGTGCATCCCAGCAGCAGCGTGTCGATGCCGCTCTGCTTGAGGCTTTCGAGATAGTGGGCGACGGTCAGTTCCGCGACCGCGTTGTCGGTCCATCCTTCCTCGGCCAGCGGCACCAGCAGCGGGCATGCGCGCGTGTAGATTTCGGAGCGCGGGCTCAGCCGTTGGATCGCGCGCGTGTACGCGCCCGACGCGATCGTCGCCTCGGTGCCGATCACGCCTATTTTGCCGATGCGCGAGGCCTTGGTCGCGGCGCGCGCGCCCGGCTCGATCACACCAATGACCGGGACCATCGTGTCCGACGCGATCGCGTCGAGGGCGACGGCGCTGGAGGTGTTGCAGGCGACCACCAGCATCTTGATTCCCTTGGCGAGCAGGAAGCCGGTGTTCTCCTTCGAGTAACGGACGATCACTTCGTTCGACTTGGTGCCGTAGGGGAGGCGCGCCGTATCGCCAAGGTAGATGAAGTCCTCGCTGGGCAGAGCCGCGGTC
>JBOHWI010000046.1:0-3876 GCA_050736675.1 Binatus sp. (SeqCode) | reverse complement strand
AAGCATCGGAGATGGCGGCCGCCATCAAAACGTCGGGCGTGGTCAGCCAGGTCGGCCTCGTGCTGCGATTTTCGCCGGTGTACAACGTGATCAAGGCGATGTTCGAGGAGCAGGACGTCGGCAAATTGCTCAGCGTCACGATGCGCGACGACCAGGATTTCCCGACCCGAGGCGCGCATGCGAGCGCGTGGCGCAACGACCCGTCGCTGACCGCCGGCGGCACGCTGATCGAGCACAGCGTCCACGACTTCGACCTGCTGACGTGGATGTTCGGTCCCGTCACCGGCCTCTACTGCCGCACGCGCAACGTGAGCGGGGCGGACGGCGTTGAAGATTTCGGCGCGACGTCGATGGATTTCGTGAGCGGCCTGCACGGCCAGCTCACTTCGATTTGGCATCGGATGCTCGCGCGCGCGAGTAATCGCAGGCTTGAAGTTTTTGCCGAGAACCTGTTTGCTGCATCCGACGCCGATACGCTCGGGCCGATCGTTGTTCAGCGCGGGTTGGGCGCCAACGAAGAAACCGTGGGCGACAACGAAGTGATGGCACGATTTACTGAAAAACTCTTGCGCGAGCGACCGTACCTGGCGCCGATCAAAGATCGGCTGGGGATTCCGTACGCCTGCGAGGATGCGAGCTTTATCGCCGCGCTCAAGGGCGTGTGCCGGCCGGACCCGGAATTCGAGGCCGGAGTCGCGGCGCAGCGAATGGTCGAAGCAGCCTATGAGTCGGCGCGTTCGGGTGCCGCGGTGAAATTCAAAAGTTAAAGCGTTACTTTAATCGAGGAAGCGTTCCAATTCATGATCGACTTTGAACTCAGCGAAGAACAACAGATGATTCGCGACAGCGTCGGCGCCTTCGCGCGCGAGGAGATTCGTCCGGCCGCGCGGCCCGCCGACGAAAGCGGCGCGATTCCCGCCGCATTGGTCGCCAAGGCGTGGCAATTCGGATTCGTCAGCGGCGCTGTCCCGGAGAAATTCGGCGGCGGCGGCGACGCGCGTTCGGCGATCACCGGCGCGATCGTAGCCGAAGAACTCGGTTTCGGCGACATTTCGATCGCGCTGCACATGCTCGCGCCGCGGCTGTTCGCCTTTCCGATCGTCGAGATGGGCACCGACGAGCAGCGCGCCAAATATTTGAAGCGATTCGCCGGCGCCGACTTCGCCGCCGCCACCGCCGCCGTGATGGAGCCGCGCTTCGATTTCGATTTGTCGGCGCAGCAAGTCTCAGCCAGGCGCGACGGCGGGGGATTCACTCTCAACGGCGCCAAGTGTTACGTGCCGCTCGCGGCTGAATCCGACTCGATATTGGTTTACGCGACGACCGACGCCGCCAAAGGCTTTGCGGGGGTTGACGGCTTTATCGTTCCGCGCGGCGCGGCGGGAGTCACGATTTCCGAGCGCGAGAAAAACATGGGACTCAAGCCGCTCGCGACCTACGAGCTGACACTCAAAGATTGCCGCGTCGGCGCCGATGCGCGGCTGGGCGGCGAAAAGGGAATCGATTTCTCGCGCCTGATGAGCGAGTCGCGGGTCGCGTTTGCCGCGATGGGCGTCGGCGTGATGAATGCCGCGTTCGAATATGCGCGCGACTACGCCAAGGAGCGTAAGGCGTTCGGCGTCCCCATCGCGACCAAGCAGGCGATCGCGTTCATCCTCGCCGACATGGCGATCGAAATCGACGCGGCGCGCCTGCTGGTGTGGGAAGCGGCGTACGAACTCGACAAGGGCCGCGACGCGCTGAAAGAAAGCTACCTCGCGAAAAATTACGTCGCACAGAGCGCGCTCAAAGTGACGGACAACGGCGTGCAGGTGCTCGGCGGCCACGGTTATATCCGCGAGCATCCAGTCGAGATGTGGCTGCGCAACGCGCGCGGCTTCGCCGCAATCGAAGGAATCGCAACGGTCTAAGGGGCCGCGACGGAGATAAAGTCATGATCGATTTTGAACTCGAACCACAAATTCTGAGCCGGCTGCAAATGTTCCACGCCGTGTCGGAGCACATGATGCGCCCGATCTCGCGCGACTGCGACGAGCATGAGCACACCAAGCCGACGCAATTCTACGATTCGATGTGGCAGGCGTCGGCTGCCGCCGACATCCAGGTCGGCAACGATCGGAGCAAGAAGGCTGACGGTGAGGCTGCCTCGACGCCCCGGCGCGCCAACCTGATGACCGTGCTCAGCACCGAAGAACTCTGTTGGGGCGACGCGGGGCTGTACCTGTCGACGCCCAACTCGGGACTCGGCGGCGCGGCAGTGATGGCGGCCGGGACGCCCGAGCAGAAGGAACGGTTTCTCAAGCGCTTCAAGGAAGGCAAGCCGAAATGGGGCGCGATGGCGATTACGGAGCCCAGCTTCGGTTCCGATTCGTCGCAGGTTACCACTACCGCGACTCGCGACGGCGACCATTGGGTGATCAACGGCACGAAAATTTTCTGCACCGCCGGCGAGATGTCGGCCGAAAAGTCCGAGGGCTTCGTCGTCGTCTGGGCCACGGTGGACAGGAGCGCCGGACGCCCCGGAATAAAGCCGTTCGTCGTCGAGCACAACACTCCCGGCATGACGGTAGCCAGGGTAGAGAACAAGCTCGGCATCCGCGCGTCCGACACCGCGGCGCTGATTTTCGACAACTGCCGGATTCCGCTCGACCATCTGCTGGGCAGCGCCGAGGTCCGCAAGGAAGGCGGCTTCAAGGACGTGATGGCGACCTTCGACGCGACGCGCCCGATCGTTGCGGCGATGGCGATCGGAGTAGGGCGCGCGGCGCTCGACTTCGTGCGGGATTTTCTCAAGGACCAGAAGGTACCGATCCGCTACGGTATTTCGCCGCGCCGACTAACCGCGGTCGAGCGCGACTTCATGGATATGGAAGTGCAGCTGCAGGCCGCGCGACTACTGACCTGGCGCGCCGCCTGGATGCTGGATACCGGCAAGCGCAACAGCCTCGAAGCGTCGATGGCGAAGGCGAAAGCCGGTCTCGCCGTCACGCTGATCACGCAGAAGGCGGTCGAGCTGCTCGGGCCGCTGGGCTACTCGCGCAAAATCCTGGTCGAGAAGTGGATGCGCGACGCGAAGATCAACGACATCTTCGAAGGCACGCAGCAGATCAACATGATAATTATCGCGCGCCGGATCCTGAACTACAGCAGCAAGGAACTGAATTAAAAGGCGGGACTCCTCGCCCCGCACCCCTGCCGGGGGTGCGGGGCGCGCAGCCCGCAACTAATAAAACCACTTGCCGTTGTCCCAGCGGAAAATCTCCGTGGTGTGAAGATCGCTGACGGTCTTGGGCGCCGCGTGCCTGGCTTCGTCCTGGGTCTTGCCGGCCAAGTAGTACACGAATTCCTCGTACGTGATCTTGCCGATCGAGTAGCCGTCCTTGGACTGATGCGATTCGCAGCCGGCGATCTTGCCATATGCGGTATATGTGGCGGTCTCGAAGCCGTCTTTCAGACTGAACGTCAATTTCGACAGGTTGTTGACCTCGCGGTCGTGCAAATCCTGCTCCCAATGTTTGCAGAATCCCGGGAACAGTGCGGATGCCTTCTTGAATTCGAGATCGCGCTTGATCCGGTCGGGCGTAATTTTCGCGATCAGCGTTTTGACCTTCTGCCGCAGCGTCTTCTTCGCAGCCGGTGAAGCGGACGCGTCGGGGACGGCTGCGATATCCGCTGCTGAAGCGGTTGACGCCTGAGCCGCAGCCTCCGACGCTTGCGACTGTGCCTGGGCCGGCGACGACGCGATCAGCGCGGCCAGTGCGAGCGCTACGATGGCAGCCTCTATTCCTACCGTTCGTATAGAGATCATCGCGGTGGTTTTATAGCAAAAATGCGCGCCGCCGTCAGCACCCGTGGTGTGGCGGCGCGGGAGAGAAA
>JBOHWI010000045.1:0-4569 GCA_050736675.1 Binatus sp. (SeqCode) | reverse complement strand
TGACTGAGGTGCTCCAGGGCTTCCGGTCTGAGAGCGATTTTCAGCGTGCGGAGAGGATTTTCGCGGCGCTCGAATTTCGCCGGATGGGCAGCCGCGAGATAGCGATCGCCGCCGCGCGCAATCATCGCGCACTCCGCGCCCGTGGCGTCACGCCTCGCAGCACCATCGATACGATTATCGCGACGTTCTGTATCGCCCAGGGGCATGAGCTGCTCCATTCCGATCGCCATTTCGATCCGTTCGAACGCCACCTTGGCCTGCGCGTACTTAGGACGTGAGAAGTTACCTCGTTACGGCTGGCCGTTGCGCAGCAGCTGCATGAACTCCTGGCGCGTCTCGGTGTTGGTGCGGAACACGCCCAGCATCGCCGAGGTTGTGACGTAGGAGTTCTGCTTCTCGACCCCGCGCATCCGCATGCACAGATGCTCGGCCTCGAGTACGACCGCGACGCCCAGCGGATCGATCTCCGACATGAGAGTCTGCGCGATCTGCGTCGTCAGGCGCTCCTGTACCTGCAGGCGCCGCGCGAAGATTTCGACCAGCCGCGCCAGCTTAGAGATTCCGACGATCTTGCGATTGGGCAGGTACGCGACGTGCGCCTTGCCCATGAACGGCAGCATGTGATGCTCGCACAGCGAGTAGAAATCCAAATCCTTGCACAAGATGATTTCCTGGTAGTCTTCTTCGGCGAACAGCGCGCCGTTGATCGCTTTCCTGGGATCCTGGGCGTAGCCGCTGGTCAGGAACTTGTACGCGTTGGCGACGCGCGCGGGCGTGCGCTCGAGTCCCTCGCGATTGGGATCCTCACCGATACCGCGCAGAATGATCCGGACGGCATCTTCGAGTTTGCCGAGGCCGCCGGCTACGTTGCCGTTGTTTTCCGCGGCCGCTTTGGCCCGTGAGCCGTTTGTCTGCGTACGGTTCATTTGCCGATCTCCTTGCGCCAGCGGCTGAACTGGAGCGCCAGCTCGATTGCGAGTGACGGACCGCCGCCGCTCATGATGATGAACCCGGCGGCGTCGCGAGCCAACGACTTCATCAGGGCCAGGTTCTCGCGAATCGACACCGCGCGCACCTCTTCTTCGCTCATCCCGGCGAATCTGTCCAGATGGCTCCGCGCGCCGCTGAGATCCTTCACCCGGTCGATCAGGTAGGTCGCCATCGCGGCGCGCTTGACCGGCAGGATTCCGAGCATCGTCCTGATTCCCAGACTCTTCGCCTTCGACGTGAAGCGGCGGCCGGTCGCCGCGTCAAATATCGGTTGCGTGATTACGAAGCGCGCGCCCGCGGCGGCCTTGCGCTCAAGCAGCTCGAACTCGCGCTCGATATTGTTTCGATTCGGATTCGCGACCGATCCGGCGACCAACGACGGAAGCGCCTTCAGCATCGCCTTGCCCTCGCCGGTGTCGCCGCGTTTCAGCGCCGCGACCATCGCGAGCAATCCGTACGCGTCGATGTCGTGCGAGACGACCACGTTGCCGTCGGCGTCGGGCGGGATCTTGTCGCCGTTGAGCGCGACTATCGCGTCGATTCCGATCGCGGCCGCGCCCAGCAGATCGGATTTCAGCGCCAAGCGGTTGCGGTCGCGACACGAGACGTTCAGCACCACCGGGATCTTCAGGCGCTCCTTGATTGCCGCGCCGAAGACCAGACCCGACATCTTCACATTGCCGAGCGCGTTGTCGGTCAGATTGATCGCATCGACGTGCCCGGCCAGCTCGGCAAGACGCTTGAGCAGCGGCGCCGGATTGATTCCGCGCGGCGGAGAAACCTCGAGCCATAGCGCAGGCACGGAGGCGTTCAAGCTGTCGAGGATTGAGGGCAACGGATTTCTCCGCGGATGCGCGAATCAGGCCGCGTCTTTCACCACGTCACGCCTGGCGGCGCTCGGTCGCTTTGACCTTCTGATATTTGCGGTAATCGTAGCCGGTCGCCATCGCCATCAGCAGCGGCTCCATCCCGCCTTCGCGCTCGCGGCGCAGCACCCGCAAGCGATCGAAGAACTCGCGGAAGTCCTTGTCCACGCGATTCTTGCCGTCGACCGGCGCGAGAAAAAAATCGTGCAGCCGCGTGACAGTGAAGCGCAGCGACGAGAACCGCAGCTCGTTGGGGAACGCGTCCCATTCCGCCAGCGACAGCGTGCGCACCGACTCGTAGCCCGACAGCAGGTAGCGGAACCGGTCGAGCGAATAGGCGCCGGTGACGAAGCAGAGCGCGTTGACCGCGGTCGCGATGTCGAAAATGAACTTGCCGCGGCAGGCGGCATCGAAGTCGAGCATCGCGGTCAGGCGCTCGCCCCGAAACAGCAGATTGTCCGAAAAGATGTCGCCGTGGATCACACCCTTGGGCAGCTTGCCCTCGAGATATCGCGTCAGGTACTCGACTTCGTCGTCGAGCGTGCGGCAAATCTTGCGGAAATAATTCGGCAGCCGGTTGCGCACGGTCAGGTACAAGTCGGCGATGCGCTCGAAGCTGAAGCGGTTGTCGATTCCCTTCTTGTACGCCTTGCCGACCACATGGAGATCGCCGAGCGCGTGACCGATCGTCTCGAGCTGGCTCGGCTTGAGGCGCGCTGGCGCCAACACCTTGCCCTCATGGTACTTGAACAGCGAGACGCAGCGGTTGTTGTAGTTGCGGTAGAAGCGTCCCATCCGATCCTGCATCGGATGCGGGCATGGAAACGCGTGCTTGCGCAGAAACGACAGCAGGTCGATTTCGCGCTTCAGCTCGTTCTCGCTTTTGACCTCGTCGATCCGTAAAAGGAATTTGCCTTTGGCGGCCTCGAGCACGTAGTTCGAGTTGACCGAGCCTTGCGGGATTCCGGTCGCGCTGGCGACGCGGCCCAGACCGTAGTCGTCCGCGAGTTCCTTGAGAAACGGTTTGCTTAGCTCGGTGTAAACGGCCATGGGGACGTGCGGTCGATCGAGAAGACTGTCAGCCCGCCAAGTCTAAGGCGTGACCGGCACCTCGTCAACTGGGGGGCGTAAAACCCTTCCGGCAGTGAGGTTTTGTGAATTCGAGAATGGGCGCGCGACGGTCCAAGTTGCGTCAGGCGGCGAGCGCGGCTAAATCAATCGCATGCCGACATCACGAAAAGCCGTCTCCAAGCCTCCGAAGAAAGCCGCAACCACCGCCGCGAAAAGTGCGAGCGCCGCGCTCGAAGGAAAGAAGGCCCCGGCCTTCGCGCTGCTCGACGCCGACGGCAAAACCGTCGCGCTGAAAGACCTGATCGGCGCCAACCACCTGGTGCTCTATTTCTATCCCAAGGACATGACGCCCGGCTGCACCATCGAGGCGTGCAGCTTCCGCGACAGCATCGCGCCGATCAGAAAGCTCGGCGCCAAAGTCGTCGGCATCAGCGCCGACTCGACCGATTCGCACGGCAAATTTATCGCCAGGCACGACCTCAACTTCCCGCTGCTCGCCGATCCCGGCAACAAGGTCTGCAAGCTCTACGGCGTGTACGCGATGAAGTCCCTCTACGGCCGCAAGTTCATGGGCATCGTGCGCACCACGTTCATCATCGACAAGGCGGGCATCGTGCGCCGCGTCTTCCCCAAGGTCAAGGTCAACGGCCACACCGAAGAAGTGATCGCCGCCCTCGAAGCGCTCTCCTAGCTGAAAAGTGCCGGGGCTGATGGCGTGATGCCATCGGCCCCGGCTTCGCACGGTTCCAACTATACCTTCAGGCCGCTATCCATGCGTCCCGCCCGACACGAACGGGCATCCGGGATCGCTCGTCGATGGAGCGGGCGCCGTCGGTATGACGGCATTGAGTGACGGTGAGCGGTTGAAGTCGAACATGTCCTGCAGCCGGCTGGCGTTCTGATCGCGGAGCGTCAGATGCGAACCGTCGGGGAGGAAGCGCTGCTCGATGAACGCCAGCATCGAGGTGTGATCGCCGACCATGTGCGAGACGTAGTGCGGCTTGGCAAACGGCGAGATCACGATGAACGGCACGCGGAATCCGAGCTGATTGAAATTCGCGCAGGCCGCCGGATACGGCGCGGTCTCGTCTGCGAATGTCGCGCAAATCGCCGCGACGTCGCCCTCGCTGAACTCGCACTGCGCGCCGCCTCCCGGCAGCAGGCTCATCGGCGGGTTGGACAGGTCTTCGCACAGGCCCGGATCGATGCCGTCGGGATTGAGCGCTCCGCCTTGCGACGCGGCCGGCGGCTGCACATGATCGTAGAACCCGCCGTGCTCGTCGTAGGTCAGGAAGATCACTGTGTCCTTCCAGTTCGGTCCGTTGCGGACGGCATTGATCACCTGCGAAGTGAAGAACTGGCCGGCGCGGATATCCCACGGCGGATGCTCGTCGGTTTCATAAACGTGGCCGCCAATCACCTGATCTGGAGCAAACGAAGGATCGACGAACGACACCGGAGGCAGCGTGCCTGCCGCGGCCGCTGCCAGGAAGCTCTGGCCACCGAACGGGCTGGCGCCGCCGATCGATCGGACATGCGCCACCAGAAATGGAATATGGTTGCCGCGGAAAATTACCGAAGTCGGCAGATCCTCAAAGTAGTTGAACCACTGGATGTTGTTGGCGTCGAGCAGATCGAAGAT
>JBOHWI010000044.1:0-3762 GCA_050736675.1 Binatus sp. (SeqCode) | reverse complement strand
CATCATTTCGGCCAGCTTGAACTGGGTGTTTTGAAATTCCGCGATCGGATGCCCGAACGCGCGACGATTCTTGCAGTATGCGATCGTGTCCTCGAGCGTGCGACGGCAACTCGCCATCGAGGCGACTCCGATGCACAGCCGCTCCTGCTGGAGCTTCTCCATCATCATCTTGAAGCCCGTGCCTTCCAGCCCGAGCAAGTTGCCGGCCGGGACGCGGCAATCCTCGAAGAACAGCTCGCTGGTGTCCTGGCCGCGGAGGCCCAGCTTGTCGAGCTTGCGCCCGCGGACAAAGCCGGGAGCGGTCGCGTCGACGAGCATCAGGCTGACGCCTTTGTGGGGAGGGTTCGCCTTGGGGTCGGTCTTGCAGGCCACGATGACCAAGTCGGCGATCTGCCCGTTGGAGATAAAAATCTTCGAGCCGTTGATTACGTAGTGATCGCCGTCGCGGCGCGCCGTGGTCTGCACGGCGGCAAGATCGGAGCCGGTGCCCGGCTCGGTCATCGCAATCGCCAGGATGGTCTCGCCTTTGATCGCGCCGGGCAGATAGCGGCGCTTCTGCTCTTCGTTGCCGAAGCTGGCGATGTAGGGCATGCAGATGTCCGAATGCAGCGACATCATGAGGCCGTGCGCGCGGACGCGCGACAGTTCTTCCATCACGATTGCGTCGTAGATGAAATCCACGCCGCCGCCGCCGTATTCGGCCGGTGCGTTGGCGCCGAGGAAGCCGGCCGCGCCCATCTTGCGCCAGCTTGCGCGATCGCTCATGCCGGCGCGATTCCATTCGGGGACTCTCGGTTCGATTTCGGCATCGACGAAGCGGCGCACCTGCACGCGGAACATCTCGTGCTCGGGAGTGAAAATATCTCGTCGCATCATGATGGCATCTTCGTGTGCGTGCGCAGCGCAATCAAGCGCGGCAGATCGTATTGCGGCAGATCGTCAGTTATCTCGAACCAGACCGACTTGACCTCGACGAAAATGTGCTTGTCGGGCTTCATGCCCGGGTCGTCGTCGAGCAGGCCGGCGGGAATCTCGAGCATTCCCGAGCGGCCGCGAGTCCTATGCGGCTCCGGATTGGGATTCGGCACCGGCGAGCCGCAGCGGCTGCAGAATGACGCACGATAGGCGGGAGGCTCGCGCAACATCGGCGCATCGTAGGTGGTGATCAGATCTTTGCCTGCAATCAGCCGGAAATCTTCGATGCGAACGTACAGCCCTGAGAAAAACGCGGAGCCGCTGACTTTGCGGCATCGCCGGCAGTGGCACAGCTCGAAGGGCCCGGCCGGTTTGGTGAATTCGAAGCGTATGGCGCCACAGAGACAGCTTCCGTGAATCATGGATGCACCTTACATACAGTCAGTACGCGGCGTGAAGAGACTTGCGCTGCGATGCGACCGCGTGTATTCGATGCCTCGAGATGGCCAAGCCGGATTCCATAGTAGCGTCGGGCGTCGAGGCGGCGCGGGCGCGTCGTCCTGCGATCCTCGATCGGTTTGCGCGCGGTGCGGTTCTCAGCCGTCTGGCGGGAATC
The DNA here is from genome assembly GCA_050736675.1 of Binatus sp. (SeqCode). GTDB lineage: Bacteria > Desulfobacterota > Binatia > Binatales > Binataceae > Binatus. Next base: position 2,231 of record JBOHWI010000044.1, on the reverse strand, counting down.
AAAACCGGGCGCATCGTGATCGAAGACGGCGGCGAGCGTATTCCATTCGGCCAGGACGCCGCCGCCGCTGATTTGCGCGCGACCATCCGCGTCCATGACCGCCGCTTCTACTCGGACCTCGCGCTGGCGGGCAGCATGGGCGCCGGCGAAGCCTACATGGCCGGCTCCTGGACCACCGACGATTTGACCGCGCTCGTGCAAATAATGATTCGCAACCGCGAAGTGTCCGAGGGCATGGACGGCGGTCTCGCGCGGCTGGCGAATCCGATTCGCCGCTTCCTTCACTATCTGAATCGCAACACGAAGACCGGCAGCCAGCGCAACATCGCGGCGCATTACGATCTCGGCAACGATTTCTTCGAGCTGATTCTCGACAGAGAGCTGATGATGTACTCGTGCGCGATTTTCGAGCGTCCCGACGCCACGCTCGAGGAAGCGTCGACGGCCAAGGTCGATCGGATCTGCCGCAAGCTCGACTTGCGCGCGCACGATCACATCGTTGAGATCGGCACGGGATGGGGCGGGTTTGCGATTCACGCCGCGAAAAACTACGGATGCCGCGTGACGACCACCACCATCTCGCGTGCGCAGCACGACTACGCCGTCAAGCGAATCGCCGCGGAGGGGCTCTCAGAGCGGATCAGCGTGTTGCTCCAGGACTACCGCGACTTGACCGGCCAGTTCGACAAGGCGGTCTCGATCGAAATGATCGAAGCGGTCGGCCATCAGTTTCTCGGTTCGTATTTCCGAAAATGCGGCGAGTTGCTGAAGCCCGACGGCATGATGCTGTTGCAGGCGATTACCATCACCGACCGCGAGTACGCGGGGGCGCTCAAGCGCGTCGATTTCATCAAGAAGTACATCTTCCCGGGCAGCTTTATCCCCTCGGTCACGGCGCTGTGCTGTTCGATCACGTGCTCGAGCGACCTGCGGTTGTTCCATCTTGAAGATCTCACGCCCAACTACGCAGAGACCCTGAAGAACTGGCGGTTGCGGCTGTTCAAGAATGTCGATCGCGTGCGCGCGCTCGGCTATCCGGACGAATTCATCCGGATGTGGGAATTCTATCTGAGCTACTGCGAGGGCGGCTTCCGCGAGCGCTACATCGGCGACGTGCAGATGCTGCTGACCAAGCCCGATTCCCGCCGCGCGCCGATTCCGCCGCGGCTGTAGCCACGCCCCACCCGACCCAATTCGCCGAGGAGGTGGGTTAGCGACTGCGGCCAGCATCGGTGCAGAAACACGAACGCCGAATCCGGTATTCCGGATTCGGCGTTTCGCCGTTTCGCGGCTTGGTTCGAGAGTTAGAGTAGAGAGCTAGTTGGTAGCGCCACCCGTACGTATGGCAGAGGGCGTGAACTCCGGGAGGGCAACATCGACCGGGAGGTTCATTCTAGGGCTCTTTCCGGACAGAATCAGTGTCGGGGAAATATTGCCGCCGCTCTCGGTGAAGTCGGTAAACATCAAGAGTGAATTCTTCGCATCGCTCACGACATAAAGAGCGCCGTCGTCCACGCCGAGCGCAACGCCCTCAGGGCGCTTGAGTCTGGTTTTATTGCCCTGAATCGTTCCGAGCAGGGTGCCCTGGCAAAAAAAGAAGGGCGGCCCTTCGCAACCATCAGTAAAAGGAGCTACGATTTTGACGCTGTTGTCGCCCACATCCGTGACGAATATCACGTCGTCGAAGAAGTCCAAAGCGGAGGACACAGTGACATATGCCGGATCTTTGAAGATGCCCTCTGTGTCTGACCCCGGTATGCCGATGGCGGCAAAGGGATAGGTATTGCCGTATTCGCCTGGAAGATAGACGGTTACGAATCCCGGCCCGCCCGCAGAGACGGCGGCCTCGTTGACTACGAACAGGAAGCCGGTTTGGTCAAAGGCGGCGCCGACCGGGCCCAGCAGGAACGTATCGCATCCGCCGATGGTGGCGTTGGCGCTGTAGGGCATTGTCATAGTGGTATCGTCGAGCGCGGTCACCGGGCTGTTGTTGAAGGGTTCTAACAGGTCGTTGTAGCCGGGACTTCCCGGAGTTCCAGTATTCAAGGACGACCGCGCGAACTCCGTAATCGTGCCCAAGGTAAAGCCCGCGCCAGCAGGCGGCGCCGCACAGAGGCCAAATCCCGGGTCCGGACCAATGACAGCCGGAAGGGTGTTCGTGATCGCGACGATGTCTTCGCCGGGATAGACCCCGTCGAAGGGACTTTCAAATGCGACGCCCTGGGGCGTGT
>JBOHWI010000043.1:0-3062 GCA_050736675.1 Binatus sp. (SeqCode) | reverse complement strand
ACCAACTGAGCTACGTCGCCACCGGGAATCGTCAAATGTAGCGTGAGCGCGTAACGCGCGAAAGACCGCGAGCCGCTTCGTCACCGCAGCGGGATGCTGCGCGTCTTGACCGACTTGTTCCCGCGCTGGACCTGGTAGAGCACGCCTTCGGTGAACTCGATGCAGGTCAGCTTGCCGCCATACACCAGTCCGGTGTCGATGCCGAGCTTGTACGGCAGATCGATCATCACGCCGCGCATCGGCGTGTGGCCGAAGACGACCGTCGCGTCGATCTTGTGCGGATTGAAAATGAACTCCTGCCGAATCCACAGCATGTCTTCGGTCTGCTGCTCCTCGAGCTGGCGCGTCGGCATGATGCCGGCGTGGACGAACAGGTAGGGCGGGCGCAGGTAGCTGACGGCGAGGCGGTTCATGAAATCGAGGTGCGGGTCGGGCAGACGCGCGAAGGCGTCTTCGAGGTCTTCCTCGTGCACGCCGTAGCTGTCGAGCGTCGCGATGCCGCCGTTGAAGAGGAACGATTCGCCGTAATTTCCCGGCATCCCGAGGAACGACATCATCATGTCCTCGTGATTGCCCTTCAGGAACACGCATTCCGCGTTGCCGCGTTCGAGATCGAGTGCGAGGTCGATAACATCGCGCGCCGAGGGGCCGCGATCGACATAGTCGCCGACGAAGACCACCGTGTCGCCGGCGGCGGGAGCGATCTCCTTGAGCATCGCGGCAAGTTCATCGGGGCATCCGTGGATATCGCCGATAGCGAACAGGCGTCCTTCGGGTTTCGATTTTTCCTTGGCCGTCATAAGTGATGCGAGGTTGAGGTCAGCCGCTGCGCGGCTTCGCGCCGCCGTTGTCGAGCAAATCGAGCAGCGACTTGCGGTCTTCTATTATACGTCGCGCGGCGCTGTAAGGATTCAGCTTGCCGGCGCGAACTTCGCTGAGCACGCCGGGTGCGCCGCCGTTGTCGTTGGCGACCGCGCGCGCGGCGCGCTCCTCGAGTTCGGCCGACAGCACCTCGACGAATTCGCGGGTGCGGCGCTCCGACTCCCGCGCCGCGTCGACGTGCTCGCGCAGGTACTCGCCATGCTTGGCGATTGCGGCGACCACTGCGTCGACGCCTTGATCGACCGCGGCCTGCGTCAGCAGCACCGGCGGGCGCCATCCGTCGCCCGAGCGCAGATGTACGCTGAGTTCCAGTTCCGCCTTGATCCGGTCGGCGCCTTCGCGGTCGGCCTTGTTGACGACGAACACGTCGGCGATTTCGTTGAGCCCGGCCTTCATCACCTGCACGCCGTCGCCGGCCTCGGGCACGGTGACGACGACGGTGGTGTCGGCGAGATCCATGATCGAAAGTTCGGTCTGTCCGACGCCGACGGTCTCGATAACGATCAGGTCGGAGCCGTAAGCGTCGAGCAGTTTGACGATCTCGCGCGCGGCGCGGCTGAGTCCGCCGTGGCTGCCGCGCGATGCGAGGCTGCGGATATAAACGCCGCCGTCCTTGTAATGGTCGGTCATGCGGACGCGGTCGCCGAGCACGGCGCCGCCGGAAAACGGGCTCGATGGATCGATCGCGAGGATGGCGATTTTTTTGCCGAGCGCGCGATACTTCGCAATCAGACGATTGACGAGCGTGGACTTTCCGGCGCCCGGCGGCCCCGTAATTCCGACTACCTGTGCGTGTCCGGTCTTCGCGTAGATTCGCTCGATTATCGCGCTCGATTCGGGCGCGCGATTCTCGACCATCGTGATTAGTTGCGCCAGCGCGCGCATCTCGCCCGCCTCGAAGCGCATCAGCAGCGCGTTCAGCCGCGCGTCTTTGGCCTGGGCGGCAGGCGTGGACGCGGCGAAATTGTGTCGGGATTCGGCAGACATAAAAGGTTGTCCAGCAATGATAGCGGCTTGCGATCAGGCGGCGCAACAAAACGTCCGCTCCGGTGCACGGATCGCCTGAGGCGGCATTGTTTTCCTCGAGCGAGCGCCTTAGTCTCGAATTTCGGATGAAACTTCCGGATATTTATACCGACTGGAAAATCGTGGTCGGCCTCGGGCTCATCATGCTCGGCGCCGGTAACTGGATCGTCGGGGTGGAACGAACGCAGATTTACAGCCGCATGATCGTCGCGCATCAGCAACCGGCCGCCGCGGCGACGGATTACCGGAGTTTCGACGAGCTTGATGCGGGCGCAGGCGGCGCCGCCGTCCTCGAACCCCTCACCGCGGAGCAACGGCAGGCGTCGTACGCGACGGCGCGGATGGACTTTTATCACGCGGCATTCCTGGCGGGCCGCATGATGGTGTTGCTCGGAGTGCTCTTGACCCTGCTCGGCTTCATCAGCGTGATTCAGCAGGACTCGCGCCGCGCGTTCCGACGCCCCGAAGGTGACGCTCCCATCGCGGGGTTACCGCGGACGCCGCGATAGTCTTTGCGATGGGAACGGAACTATCCGGGCGCGCGTGTGCGAAGATCAATTTGTTCCTGCGCGTGACCGGGCGCCGCGATGACGGCTACCACGAACTCGACTCGGTGTTTCTGCCGATCTCGCTCGCCGACGAAATTCGCCTCGAAATCCGCGCCGCGGAAGTACCCTCGGTCACCGTCAAATGCAACTTGCCGGAACTAGCCAGAAGCCGGAACAACCTGGCGGCGCGGGCCGCACGCTCGTTCATGAGCGAATTCGATCTGATCGCCGAAGTTCTGATCGATCTTGGAAAGCGCATCCCGGTCGGCGCCGGACTCGGCGGCGGTTCGAGCGACGCCGCCACGATATTGTGCATGATGGCTGGAGCGGCGCAGCTCACCGATGACGACGCGGCCGGCCGGCTGCGTCGGATCGCACTGTCGCTCGGGGCGGACGTGCCGTTCTTTCTCGATCCGCGCCCGTCGCGAGTGACCGGAATCGGCGAACGAATCGCGGCACTCGAAAGTGTTCCGAGCCTTCCGATAGTTATCGTCGTGCCGCCGTTCGAGGTTTCGACCGCCGCCATCTTTGGCGCGCTCGAGCCCGCGGGATGGAGCGGTGCGGCGCCTGAGGCGCATCTCGCAGAGATCGCGCGCGGCGATATAG
>JBOHWI010000042.1:0-5843 GCA_050736675.1 Binatus sp. (SeqCode) | reverse complement strand
TCTGCAATCAGCGCGGAGGTGGCCAGCGCGACGGCGACGTTGAGGCCGCGCGGAAATTCCTCGTCGATCACCCGGGCGCCGGCGATGCGCGCCGTCGCGAGCAGGCCCGCGTCCGACGTAACCACCGCGACGCGGTCGGTGGCGGCGGCGCCGAGCGAGGCGGCCAGCACGTCGCGAAACATCGCCTCGGCCAGCGCGCGGCGCTCGCCGGGAGGCAGGACCGGCGCGAGCCGGGTCTTGGCGAATTCGAGCTGCTTGGCTGCGATCAGGATAAAACGCACGGCGTCTCTTTATAACCTAACAGGCGCGAGCATCCAACGGGAACTCCGCCACGCCCGGCAACGTGCCGGTGTCGTTTCTGAGCGCAGCGAGAAGATTCTACACGCAAGGTAAAAGTTACCGGCTTCGCGACGCCCAGTCACGGCGGGCGGCGAATGCTTGACACTGTTTCCGCGCTCGCTCCAACATAAGTCGTGGATTGCGCCTCCACTGGTCCGATCTTTGCTGACTTGGGAGGCGCATTCGTCTTGGAGGAACCTCATTGATGAACAGGAAGCGCAGCTCGCTGCCCTTTACCGCGGCGATGATCCTCGCCGGCGCAACGGTGCTGGCGTTGGCCGGATGCCATCACAAGACCGCCGAGGATTTTCTGGCCGAGGGCGACACCGCGATGCAGGCGACCAAGCTCGCCGATGCGGAAACCGCCTATCAGCAGGCGGTAAAACTCGCGCCGAACGATCCCCGCACGCATATCGCGCTCGGCAACCTCTATGTCTTCGAGCACAAGCAGGGCGAAGCGCAAATCGAGTTCATGAAGGTGCTCGAGATCGATCCGAAAAACGCGGCGACCCACATTGCGCTCGGCAACCTGTACAGCGATCAGAACCAGCGCGGACTGGCCGAAAATCAGTACCGGGCCGCGGTGGCGCTCGAGCCGGACCGCTCCAATTACCATCTCGATCTGGCCGAGGTGCTCAGACAGGAAGGCAAGACCGTCGAGGCGGAAGATCAAATCCGCACCGCGATCGGACTCAACCCTAAAGACGCAAAGGCCCACCTGGCACTGGCAAATCTGCTCGCGGCGGAGCCGGGCCGCACGACCGAAGCCAACGCGGAGTTCGACGAAGTGCGGGCGCTCGATTCCAAGCTGCTGCCCGCGCCCGCCGCGACCGCGGCGGCCGGTGCGCCGGCGGCAGCAGCCACCACGACCGAAGCGGCCGCGCCGAAGATCAAGCCGCTCAACAAGCTCTTCCTGTTGACGAAAAATTCGCCGGTTTATCAAAGTCCCGATGAGACCAGCGCGGCGATCGCGCAGGTGCGCCGCAGGAAGTACGTTCACGTCACAGGCATCACCGGCAACTATCTCCAGATCAGGCTCAAGAACGGCACCGTCGGCTTCATCCCGGTGTCGGCCGCCGAGTAGGTGGCATGAGGCGCGGGTGCCAATAATTTTTTCGAGGTGAGCGGCAATGACCAATGCAGATATCGTCACGCGGGAAGTGACCTATGCGGGCCGGGCGTGCGGGTTGAAGGCGTATGTCGCCGAGCCGGCGGGAGTCGAGTCGGTGCCCGCGGCGATAGTGGTGCAGGAATGGTGGGGGCTCAACGAGCACATCCACGATGTCGTACGCAGATTGGCGGCCGAAGGATATTTCGCAATCGCGCCCGACCTCTACTCGCGCCAGCACCACCGCGTCGCGACCGAGCCCAATGGCGCGGCGCAACTGATGGGCGGGCTGAAGAAGGACGACGGCATCGCGGATCTCCAGACCACGGTGGAATGGATGCGCGCGCAGAAACAGACGCGGTCAGCGCGCATCGGCATCACGGGATTTTGCATGGGCGGCAGTTACGCTCTGCTGTTGCCGTGCGTGAGCAAGGAAATCGCGGCCGCGGCCCCGTTCTATGGTGAAATACCGGCGGACGAAAACCTCAAGCAGCTCGGGTCCCCGATCTTTTACGCATACGGCGAGAACGACGGATGGATCCAACGCGCCGACGTCGATCGCCTGGCTGGAGCGCTGAAGAAATTCGGCAAGCCGGGCGAGGTCAAGATTTACAAGGGATGCTCGCACGGATTCTTCAACGACACCCGCGCCGACGTCTATCGCCCCGCCGAAGCAAAAGACGCGTGGGATCGCACCCTCAAGCTGTTCGCCGCAAATCTGAAAAGTTAGCGGGCGCGAAACGCTAGATCTTCGACGGTCTCGGGATCCGGGATTTTCGCCGTTTTGACTTCTCAGCTTTCGGCGGTTCTTTAACATGCCGTTCTACGGCGCCCGTATATCCCTTGTCAGGGTGCGGTAACGAGCGGAGCAATTCCACCAGGTCACGGCCGGTGAAAGTGGAGTTGAGCACGGGAACGATTTCGCAGACCGGTTCGCCACCCCGTTTTACGACGAAAGTCTCGTTGCGGTACCGTACGCGATTCAGGACTTCCGAAAAGCGCCGGGCCGCTTCGGTGGCTGAAATTTCTGATTTCATGATTATCTGATTCTATGATGATTCAATCGCCCCGGCAAGCATTCGCTTAACACCGCGTTCCAATGACGGCCAGTATATCTCGCGACGTGCCGCGCTTGGCGCACAGCAGTATGTTTAGGCACAAATTGCCACCCCACTTACTTCGCTAATCCGTGGGCACGACACTGGATGGGTGTCGTACCGCGCTGGTTCTGATCGAATGCGCGGCGTCCAATGCAAAGCAGAACGCCCGCGCAAAAGCCGCCGCGACTGATTTCCAACCTTCGTCTGGGTTCGATCGCGCTCGTCGCGGCAGTGCTGATGGTCACGGTGCTGACCGCGGCGACCGGCGACGACCTCGCCGACGCGGTGCTCGGACAAATCGACTTCTCGCACAACGGACTCAACAACCCCGGCGCGGCCAGTCTCGATTCGCCGAGCCAGATTGCCGTCGATCCAGGCAGCTCACCCGAGCATCTGTACGTCGTGGACGGCAACAACAATCGCATCCTCGGATGGAACAACGCCGCCAGTTTCGCCAACGGCCAGAATGCGGACCTCGAGATGGGCCAGCCCGATTTTCAGACCACGCGATGCAACAGCGGCGCCGCCGTCGGCGACATTGCGGGCCTTGGTGCGGACAGTCTGTGCCTGCCCGGCGGCGTCGCGGTGGACAGCGCGGGCAATCTCTACGTTGCCGACACGAGCAACAACCGCGTGCTCGAATACGTTCAGCCGTTCGCGCAGGCAATCAGTGCCGGCTTCGCGGCGAATGCCGTGTTCGGACAGGGCGGCAGCTTCACCCAGGCCGCGTGCGCGCAAACGGCGGCGGGACTGTGCTTTCCTCAGGGCGTCGCATTGGATTCGAACAACAACCTCTACATCGCTGACGCGGGCAATCATCGCGTGCTCGAATTCAATCAGCCGCTGGCCACTGACGCGACCGCGGACCTCGTCTTTGGCCAGGGCGCTGGCGGTACCGCCTTCACCAGCCATAACTGCGTCATCAACGGCGGCAGCGCGACAGCCGTGGGGATGTGCAACCCCTTGTCGGTCGCCGTGGACGGTTCCGGCAACCTGTTCGTCGGCGACGACGGTGACCATCGCGTGCTCGAATTCAATCAGCCGCTGGCAGCGCCCAATATCGCTACCGGCGCCGGCGACGTGACCGCCGACCTGGTCTTCGGCCAGGGATCGAGCGGAACTGACTTTACCGACACCTCATGTTATGACGGCTACGGCGCCAATCCCGCGCCGAGCGCCGACGGCATCTGCAACTTGAGCGGATTGGCGTTGGACAGCGCGGGCGACTTGTTCGTGACCGACATCAGCAACAGTCGCCTGCTCGAATATCTCAACCCGCTCTCCACCGGCGGCTCGCCCGGCACGCCCGGCAATCCCGGCGACGTGACCGCCGATGTCGTCTTCGGCCAGGGCGGGAGCTTCACCACTGGCGTGTGCGGCGGCGGCCCCGGCGCCGGCGGCGGGATTGCTCTCAGCGGCGCGCTGCTGTGCCAGCCGGATGGAGTTGCGGTGGACGGTTCGGGCGACGTGCTTGTCGCCGATGGGTCGAACAACCGCGTTTTATGGTACGGCAATCCGCAGTCGTCGCCCCCGGTCGCTACCGCGGTGCTCGGACAGGCCGATCTGCTTCACGACGGCGTCAACAATCCGACTGCCGCGGCGCTGCAGGCGCCGAGCGGACTCGCGATCGATTCCAGCGGCGGACTCAATCGGCTCTACGTCGCCGACTCGAGCAACAATCGAGTCCTCGGATGGATCAGTGCCGACGCCTTCGCGAACGGCAGCCAGGCCGATATCGTCATCGGACAATCCGATGCGCGCTCGGTGAATTGCGACGACGGCGTCGCTCTCGGCGATTCAGGCGGCCTTGGCGCCGACAGCCTGTGCAATCCGACGGACGTGGCGGTGGACAGCGCGGGTCATCTGTACGTGGCCGACGCTGGCGACAATCGCGTGCTCGAATACAACGATCCGTTCGGCGCCGGCACTCCGTTTGGACTGAGCGCCGACCGCGTTTTTGGACAGGACGGCAGCTTCGGCGCCGCCGGATGCGACCTCGGCAATTCCACTATCAACGGCTCGACCATGTGCACACCCACCGGCCTCGCGCTGGACCCGTCGGCAGATCTCTATGTGTCCGACCAGGGCAACAATCGCGTGCTCGAGTTCAATCAGCCGCTGGCGACGCCCAATTTGATGACCGGCGCGGGCGATACGGTCGCCGACAACGTGTTCGGGCAAGGCGGAATTTTCACCACCGGGCAATGCAATGGCGGCGGCGCGCCTGACGCCGACACCCTATGCTCTCCGCGCGGGCTGGTTTCCGATCAGGATGGCGATCTGTTCATCGCGGATACGAACAACTCGCGCGTGCTCGAATTCCGGCAGCCGCTGGCCGCGCTCAATCTTGCAACCGGCGCGGGCGACACGACCGCGGATCTCGTTTTCGGCCAGGACGCCGGCGGCACAAGCTTCACGACCGACGTATGCTCCAACTCGCCGTCGAGCGCCACCGGGTTATGCATGCCGCTGGGCGTGAGTCTCGACGGCTCGGGCAACCTGTTCATCGCAGACGCCTCGAATAGTCGCGTGCTCGAGTTCAACCAGCCGCTGGCGCCCTTCAACTCGCTCAGCGGCACCGGCGACGTCACCGCCGACCAGGTGTTCGGCCAGGAGACCGGCGGCGCCGATTTCACCGACGACGTATGCGCCGACGCCAACCCCGGCGACCCCGCGCCGAGCGCATCGGCAATCTGCCAGCCAGCAGGCGTCACGACCGACGCGTCGGGAAATCTCTACGTCGCCGACAGCGCCAATAATCGCGTACTGCGCTTCGATAGCCCGATCGTCCCGTACACCGGCCCGACGCCGACCGCCACCGCGCTCGCGTCGGCGACCGCCTCCAATACTCCGGCCGCAACTGCAACCCCGACCAGGACCGCAACCGCAACCGCCACGCCCAGCCCTACCCCGACGCCGACTGCAACAGCCGCGACCCCCACGGCGACCGGCACTGCCGCCGCGACGGCCACCCCGACCGGAACCGCCAGCGCGACTCCAACTTCGACCGCGACCAGTTCCGCCACCGCGTCGCCAACTTCGAGCGCATCGGCGTCCGCAACACAGACCGCGACCGCCAGCGTAACGCCGACCGCTACCGCCACCGCCACCAGCACATCGACCTCGTCGGCGACGACCACCGGCACGCCTACCGCCACCACCACGGCAACTCCAACCGGCACGCCGACGGCAACGACGACGGCGACTGATACTGCCACACCGACGGTGACCGGCACCGCAACGGCGACAGCGACCGACACCGTAACTTCGACTCAGACCGCGACCGGTACTGCCAC
>JBOHWI010000041.1:0-2634 GCA_050736675.1 Binatus sp. (SeqCode) | reverse complement strand
CGTGTTGCTCCGGTTGACGCCACACGTTGAGGGAACCTACACTTGTAGCTCCGCTGCGAGATGTGGATTTCCTGGAACTCGATCTTCTCCTTGAGCAGAATGGGCGGAGTGCCCTCGCTGGTAAACTGCCAGGCCGTCGGGAGCTCAGCTTGCGGATTCATCGCGCTTTCCTTCTCCGCTTCACGCTTAGACTTCAGAAGATCCTAGTGACCGAGAGGGCGGCTCCGAGCCTCTTCCGCCCAGCGCAATAAGTCCAGATTTGCCCCAAACGACCGCACCCGTACATCTAACACTACATCCATCGTGGTTTCGGGCAAGAGTTCGGCGATGATCGAAAGCCCGTCGCACTCGAAAACATGCGGCAAGAGGTTGCGCGCGTATTTGGCGCCTCTTCGAGCATCCTCCTCGGTCAGCGCATCTTTTTGCGCAAGCTCGGAAAGGTGGCGGGCGGTCTCGATGGCGCCATCGTGATCGGCGAGAAGCTTGTCGACCTGCTCCTCATCGAGGACCTCCACCAGCGCCGGATAAAAGGCTTCCTCTTCATAGCGGAAGTGTGGACCCGAAAGGGCCGCGACCTCATTGAGAAAAGAACGGACTTTCGCCGGATTACGGTTGCGAAAGGCCTGAATCAGATTGAGCAACGCGTCGCGGATGGCGCGATGTTCGTCCTTGAAGAGTTTAGCGAACTGCTCTTTGGATGCCATTTTAAATCACCTCCGTTGGCCATAGTGCCGTGGCGGTAGTAGTCGTGGGTAACTCCCTCGACATAACCCAACCCCAGCGGCAGAACCGGCTGAGTGCGCTCCAAAGCTTGGACCTGGCTCTTCTCGTCCACGCACAAGACCAGTGCCTTGTCAGGCGGGTTGAGGTAAAGCCCCACGATCTCGCGCACCTTCTCGACAAAGAACGGATCGGTGGAGAGCTTGAAGCTCTTGCTGCGGTGCGGCTGCAGACCGAACAGGGCGAAGTAACGCCCCACCGTGCTCTTGGAGATGCGGGTGGCGTCGGCCGCCGAGCGCACGCTCCAATGGGTGGCGTTATCGGGCTTGCGCTGCACCACCAGCTTAATCAACTCCGCCACCTGTTCGTCGTCGTGGGTGCGCGGGCGCCCCGGCCGCAATTCGTCGTGCAGACCGGCGAGCCCGCGCTCCTGATAGCGCCGGCGCCAATGGCTAACCGCCGGGGCACTCACCCCGCAGCGCCGCGCCACTTCCCGATTGGACTTTCCTTCGCCCGACAGCAACACGATCCGCGCCCGCCGCACCAGGGAATGCGGCCGCGCGCGCGAGCGCACCAGGGAGTCGAGTTGCATGCGGTCCGCTTCGCTGATCATCAATGCCCTGTTCGGTCTGCCCATCCGCGCCACCGCGCGCACCACTAATAGCCGGTGGGACCCGACCACTGTAAAGTTATTTACGGGACGCTACACTAGATCGGCACCTGGCGGCGCGGTGTGGCAACCTCGACGCATGCGCCGGGCTGCGGGATCACTTTGCCGGGATTCGATCGCTCCATTGGATCGAACACGTGGCGCAACTCGGTCATGACGCGAAGATCGACGGGCGAGAACATCAGCGACATTTCGCCGATTTTCTCGACGCCGATCCCGTGTTCGCCGGTAAGGCTGCCGCCCATCTCGATGCAAGCCTTGAGGATTTCGCGGCCCGCGTCGATTGCGCGGCGGACCTGATCGGGTTTGCGTTCGTCGTAAAGAATGATCGGATGCAGATTGCCGTCGCCGGCGTGAAAGACGTTGCCGATGCGCAAGTCATAGCGGCGGCTGACGTCGGCGATCACTCGCAAAATACGCGGCAGGCAGGTTCGCGGAACAACGCCGTCCTGAGTCGCATAGTTGGGCGCCAGGCGACCGACCGCTCCGAAAGCGCGTTTGCGCGCCTTCCACAGCAGCGCGCGTTCCGCTTCGTCGCGTGCGAGCCTGATGCTCGACGCGCCGGCCAGGGTCGCGGTCGTCGCAACTTCGTCGGCATAGGATGTTAGCCCGGCCTCGAGACCTTCCAGCTCGATAATCAGCACCGCGCCCGCGTCGAGCGGGAGGCCGACGTTGAAGGCTTCCTCGACGGCGCGAACGATGAGCTGGTCCATCATTTCGAGAGCGGCCGGCACAATCCCCGACGCGATGATCATCGATACGGCGCGCGTCGCGGTGTCGACGTCGGGAAAGGTAGCGAGAAGAGTGCGATGACTTTCAGGCTCGCGCATCAGCTTGAGCGTGGCGCGTGTGACGATTCCCACAGTTCCCTCCGAGCCGACGACCGCGCCGACCAAATCGTAGCCGCATCGCTCTTCCGCCGGTCCGCCGAGCTCGACGACCGCGCCATCGGGCAGCACCAGCTCGAGCGCGAGCACATGATTGATGGTCACTCCGTATTTCAGGGTATGGGGGCCGCCCGAATTCTCGGCGATGTTGCCGCCGATCGTGCACGCCACCTGCGACGACGGATCGGGCGCATAAAAATATCCCTTCGACTTGACGGCGTTGGTGACGTGCAGATTGACGACGCCGCTTTCGGCGATGACGCGCCGCTTGTCGAGATCGATTTCCGCTATGCGGTTCATCTTTGAAGTGCAGACCATCGCAGGTGCATTGAGCGGAAGGGCGCCGCCGGAAAGTCC
>JBOHWI010000040.1:0-3999 GCA_050736675.1 Binatus sp. (SeqCode) | reverse complement strand
GCGCGCGCGCCCACTACGAGCACCGCCAGCATCGCGCACGATGCCGGCAGTGCGCGCATCCAGCGGCGTCGCCCGCGCGCTGCGCGTGCGCGCGACGACGCCTGGATTTTTCCCGGCTCTTTCAATTCGTCACGGCGCCGCGCGACGACGACGATACCGACTGCGCATACTTCGCCATCACGCCGCTCTTATAATGAGGCTCGGGCGCCTTCCAGTCTTTCAGCCGGGTCTTGATTTCCGCATCGCTGAGCGCGACGTCGAGCCGCCGCTTCGCGATGTCGAAGGTTATCACATCGCCGTCGCGAACCGCCGCGATCGGCCCGCCGACCGCTGCTTCCGGCGCGACGTGCCCGGCCATCAGGCCGTGCGTCGCGCCCGAGAAACGCCCGTCCGTCAGCAGACCGACCGACTCTCCAAGGCCCTGTCCCGACAGGGCCGCGGTGACGCCCAGCATCTCCGGCATCCCGGGCGCACCCCGCGGCCCCTCGTAGCGAATCACCACGACGTCGCCCGCTTTGATCTTCTGCGCGTCCACTGCCTTGAACGCATCGTCTTCGCAATCGAAAACCCGCGCAGGACCGCGATGCGTCATGCGCTCATGTCCCGCGACCTTGACCACGCATCCTTCCGGCGCGAGGTTGCCCTTCAAAATCACGAGCCCGCCGGTTTCCTTGATCGGCGCTTCGATCGAATGCACGACTTCCTGTCCCGCGGTCTCGTGCGCCGCGTCGGCTTCTACGCCGATCGTTCTGCCGGTCACTGTCATTTCGTTTTCGTGCAGCAGCCCGGCTTCCTTCAGCCGTTTTGCGATCAGCGGAATCCCCCCTGCCTTGTACATGTCGGTCGCGAGGAAGCGGCCTCCCGGCTTCAGGTCGGCCAGCAGTGGCGTGCGAGAACTGATCCGATCGAAGTCGTCGATATCGAGCGCGATTCCCGCCTCATGCGCGATCGCGAGCAGATGCAGCACCGCGTTGGTCGAGCCGCCGGTCATCGCGACCGACGCGATCGCATTCTCGAGCGCATTTTTCGTGATGATCTGGCTCGGTTTGAGCTTGCGCTTGAGCAAATCGACCGCGAGCTGTCCGGCCTGGAATGCGCTCTCGGGCTTTTTTGGATCCGTCGCCGGAATACTGTTCGAGCCCATCGGCGAGATTCCCAAAAGTTCGGTCGCCGTCGCCATCGTGTTGGCGGTGAACTGTCCGCCGCATGCGCCCACGCCCGGACACGCGACGTCCTCGAGCCGCTTGAGATCCTCGAGCTTCATTTTGCCGGCCGAATGCGCGCCCACGGCCTCGAATACATCCTGAATAGAAACCTGCTGGTCGCCGAAGCGCCCCGGCTGGATCGATCCGCCATAAATCATGAGCGAGGGGAGGTCGAGCCGCTGCAACGCCATCACCGTCGCCGGAATTGTTTTGTCGCATCCCGACATCGCAACGACGCCGTCGAACAGATGGCCCCGCACGGTGAGCTCGATCGAGTCGGCGATCACTTCGCGGCTGATCAGCGACGCGCGCATGCCGTGCGTCCCCATCGAGATTCCGTCGCACACGGCAATTGTGTTGAACTCGATGGGCGTGGCGCCCGCGGCGCGAATCCCGCGCTTGACGTGCTCGGCGAGACCGCGCAAATGCGCCGTGCACGGCATGATTTCGATCCACGTGTGCGCGACCGCTATCAGCGGCTTGCTCAAATCTTCGTCGGTAAAGCCGACCGCCTTGAGCATCGCGCGCGCCGGCGCCCGCGAAGGCCCGTCAACCAGCACACTGCTGTTTAATCGCAAGGAATTTTTGTCATCTGCCATGTTGAATTTCCGACCGCGACCTGACCGCGGGCAAACGCTCACCAGAATGTTGAAGTCCGACTAATGATTTGTACAACACCGCGCGCTCCCGTGAAATCCCGCTTGCTTTGTCGCGCCAGGCGCGATTTCGTAGTAGGGTCCCGATACTGAGGCCAATCGTCCATGCCGCCGCGCATCGAAATGACATCGGGCTTCGCGTTGTCGGGCACCTCCAAGATCTACTTCGAGACCGCGGGCGCTGGGCCGGATCTGGTCCTCGTCCACGCCGGAGTCTCCGACTCGCGGATGTGGGAACCGCAATTTGAAGCGTTCGCCGGAAAGTTTCGTGTTACGCGCTACGACCATCGCGGATTCGGCAAGTCCAAAATGCCCGACGAACCGTATGCGCTGCGCGACGATCTGTTGAACGTGGTTCGTCACCTTGGTATCGCCAAGGCGACGTTCGTGGGATGCTCGATGGGCGGCGCTACGCTCGTCGATTTCGCGCTAGAGCATCCAGAAACGGTAGCTGGGCTGGTCCTGGTCGGCTCGGGCGTGAGCGGCTTGAACGACCCGACGGAGTTGTCCGCCGAGACGATCAAGCACTGGGCCGAATTCCTGACGCTGGTGCGCGACGGCGACCTCGAGCGGGCGCGCGAGATGGACGCGAAGTACTGGATCGACGGCCCCTCGCGCGATTCAGCGCGAATTGCCCCGGTCTATCGCGAGCGTGCCCGCCAACTTCATCGCGAGAATTTCTCGATGGATCGCTTCGCGCATCAGGAAGAGCCCCTGAAGCCGCCGGCGATTGACAGGCTCCGCGAGATTTCCGCGCCGACGCTCGTCGTGATTGGCGACAGCGATGACCAAGACCTGGTAAAGCTGGCCGCTCGAATGGCGGCGGAGATACCCAACGCGAGCCTCGTCACGATCGCGAACGCCGCTCATCTTCCGAGCCTGGAACATCCGGAGGAGTTCAACGGCATTCTGAATCGCTTTCTGACACGGACTAGCCAAACAAACTGACGACCCGGATTTCGCGTCGCGACGCTTGGTCCGCGGCGCGCATCGGCGTAACTTTCTCAGGCAAGGGCGCCCCCTCAGCTCAGATGGATAGAGCACAGGATTCCTAATCCTGGGGCCGTGGGTTCGAATCCCGCAGGGGGCACCATTCTGTCAGCGACTGCGGTCAGGCGCGAAGCTTGATCGTCATTTAGCATGAATGCTAAATATTGAGCATGGCGAAAACAAACGATCAAGTTGTCGTCTGCACCTATCGCGTCAAAGCCGGACGCGAGAAGGAATTCATCGGGTTGCTCGAGCGTCACTGGCCGACGCTCAAAAAACTCGGCCTGGTCCAGGCGCAGCCGCGGATGGCTCTGCAGGGACGCGACACCGACAAGACCTCATGCTTCGTCGAAATCTTCGCGTGGAAGGACCGCGGCTTCGAGGTTGCGCATCAGCATCCCGAGGTCCTGGCGCTATGGGAGCCGATGGAGCAAATGTGCGAGGCGCGCAACGGACACCCGGCCACTGAATTTCCGCACTATGCCGTCCTTGCGCTGTGACCTCGCGCGCGGTCTCCGAAATCCGCCGGACCGATACGGTCTTCAATGCGCTCGCACACGCCCAGCGCCGGCAGATTCTGCTGGTGCTGCGCTTTCGAGGCGGCGAGATGACCGCCGGCGAGATCGCGGAGCGATTCTCATGCTCGTGGCCCACGACCACGCGCCACCTCCAGGTTCTCCAGCGGGCAAAACTACTGCGCGTGAAGAAGCGCGGCCGCGAAAGAGTTTACAAATTAGATCTCACAAAGCTCCGCACCAGTGTCGGCAAATGGCTAGGATGGTTCGACGACGCGCGGCCAGTTTCGGTACCCTGACGTTTCAATGACAAGAATCCGCCGCTCTCCGATCCTCGCTCTTTTCATCGTAACGTTCGCTGCGTGCGCGTCGCTGCGGAGCGGTCGTCCAGCGGACACTCCTCCGACGACGGCAAGGACTGCTTCACCGCATAGGGCTTGCACGCTGGCATCGAATACCTGGATATGCAGTCCTATTGGATTCAGTATCGGAACGATCAGCCTGACCGGCTCTCAGGAGATCTCAATGGTCTCGGGCGTTGACGGACAATTCTTTACAATTCGATTGACCCAAGATTCTAAAGGTGGCCACGTTCCGACTTGGGACAGCATATTCCTGTTCCAAAACTCAAGC
>JBOHWI010000039.1:0-4631 GCA_050736675.1 Binatus sp. (SeqCode) | reverse complement strand
CGCGTCCCCGATACTCATCTGCCTGCTCTCTTCCCGCCTCATCCGCCCCGCGCCTCCTGCGCACTCATCTTTTGATCACAGATCGCAGGGTTATGCAAAGGTCTCCTGTCAGGGAGAGGATCGAAGGTGAGGCTCCTTATTCAGCGCGCATTTTTTGCGCGCGATTCAAGATTCTGCCGTCTGCCTCATGCCTTGGCGCTCGGACGGCTCGATACCGCCTGATGCCACCGCGCGAGGTTCTTCTGATTCTCCTGGATCTTAATCCCGGTCGTACGGCCGAAATCGATTCCGATTAACGCCGTGATGTCCGCGATCGTGTAGCGCGGGCCCGCGATGAACTCGCGATCCGCCAGCACCGTGTCGAGCCATTCCATTCGTTTGAGCGCCGCGCCCCGGCAAATCTCGCCGTATTCCTTCACCTGCGGGATACGGCCCTTGAAGAAATCGCTGGTGTTGCGGAACGCGCCGGCGGTCATCGACAGGATTTCGAACTCCATCCGCCGGTTCCACATTTCGACCACCGCCTTGTCCTTCGCGTCAGTGCCCATCAAGCGCGGCTCGGGATTGAGGTCCTCGAAGTAGCGGCAAATCGCCACCGACTCCGCGATATGAGTGCCGTCGTCGAGCTCGAGCACCGGCACTCCGCCCATCGGATTGATCTTGAGGAACTCGGGCTTGCGATTGTCGGCCGTGGCGAGATTGACCTGCTCGAAGGGAACGTTGTTGATGCCTTTCTCCGCGAGGAAGACGCGCACGCGGCGTGGATTCGGGGCTCCGGTGAATTCGTATATTTTCATACTCGTTGCAATTTAAAACTGCGCGGCGCTGCCGTCAACCCGGGCGACTCAAGCCTTGGCGCTTGGACGGCTCGATACCGCCTGGTGCCATCGCGTAAGGTTCTTGAGCGCGGGGTCGAGCGGCACCCCGGACGCTTGCACCGCGAAATCGACCGCGACCAGCGCAGTGATATCCGCGATCGTAAAGCGATCGGCCGCGATGAACGGCTTGTTGCCGATTTGCGCGTCGAGCCATTGCATCTGCTGTTTCACGGTTTCGCGCTGTGTCTCGCCGTATTCGGGGAATTGTTTGATACGCGCCTTGAAGATCTCGCTGGTATGCTGGAACGCGCGCGCGGCGGGGGCAAACAGGTTCAATTCCATGCGCCGGTTCCACATCTCGACGAATGCCTGCTCGCGGTTGTCCCTGCCAATCAGGTTGGGTTCCGGATGCAGGCCCTCGAGGTAGCGGCAGATGGCGACCGATTCCGAGAGATGACTGCCGTCGTCGAGTTCGATGAATGGCAGGCCGCCGGTGGGATTCTTGGCCAGCATCTCCGGCGTACGGTTCTTGCCGGTGAAAATGTCGACCTCCTCAATCGGGATCTTGAGTCCTTTTTCCGCTACGAAAATTCTAAGGCGTCGAGGATTAGGGGCGAGAGAGGAATTATAAATTTTCATAATGGTTGCAATTTAAAACCGTGGCGCGTGCGGGTCAACCTTCAATTCAGACGCGCACGATTGTAAGCGAGATAGATCGCGGTGCCGATCGAGCCGGTCAGCGCGATTGCCAGATAGCCGACGATCGGCCCAATCGGCCGCGGCCCCGGTGGTTGCGAGTACCAGAACAGCACCAGGTTGTAGGGAACGTAGAACGCATAGACCATCGACAGCGGCAGCACCCACTTTCGCAAATTCCAGATGCCGAAGGCGTAGAACAGGAGTACGACGCCGAACAGCGGCCCCAATATGAGGTTGTGCGCGACCCCGTAGAACCTGTGACCGAAAACCACCAGCCCGAGGTGCGTCGGGTTGCGGGCGAACTGGAAGGCCTTGGTGAAATCCGAAAGCGCGAGCAGCAGGAACAGCACCGTCATGACGGTGAGGAACCATCCGCGAGTGTGTTGTGTGGTTTGATCTGCCATGCGCGGGAAACTAATCGTGTGCGCATTGAGATTCAAGCCGTGAAAAGAAACGGCCGGAACATCGATGCTCCGGCCGTTGTGCGATCGTTGGAGAGAAGCGTCAGCCCTTCAGGAACTTCGTGATCGCGCCGACCAGCGCTTCCTGCTGCTCGTACATCACCATGTGGCCGGCGTTCTTGATCAGCTCCAGCTTGCTGTTTTTGACGCGGCTGGTGAACTCTCTGGCGTACACCGGCGGGATCAGCTTGTCGTCGTCGCCCCATAACAGCAGCGTCGGTGCGTGAATCCTGTAGGCGCGCTTCTTTAGGCCGCGGTCGGGGATCGGCCACAGGAATTTGCTGGCAGTCGCGAGGCGCTTGACGCGCTCTACGTACATCGTTTCCAGTGCTTTGAAGTCCGACGGTATCGCGGTCATCATCTGCGCGGCCGGGGAGTTGGGATCGTGGAACAGGAGCGGCGCGATCTCGGTGAGCTGCGCGGCGAAGAGGTCAGGTATCGGCACCTCGTCGATCCAGAAACCGGCCGGCGCTATCAACACCAGCTTCTTGGCGCGGTGCACGTCGAACGCCGCGACCTCGGCCGCGAGCATCCCGCCCATCGAATGGCCGACGATGTCGGCGCTGGGGATGCCGAGTTCATCCATCAACTCGTGATAGAACAGCACCGCGTCGGCGATATCGTCGATATACTCGTTGCCGGTCGAGTCGCCGTAGCCGGGAAATTGCGGCGCGTAGACTTTGAACGTCTTGCCGAGATCCTCGAGGAACGGCTCGACCGGCATCAGGCCGCCGGCGCCGTGCATGAACAGGAGCGGCTCGCCGCCGCTCCCATAGGTCTGCATCTCGAGCGAGAATTTTCCATTGAGAAGTTTCTGAGTGGTGTTCATTTCGAGCTCCGCACCTCCGCAGTGGCGGACGCGGATGCGCGCACCTTGCCGTTTACCTCGGTCTTCTGGAAATGGACGTTGGCCGGCTTCGCGAAGTCGGCTTGCGGCAGGTCTCGCTTGGGCGACCACCTGTCCTCGAAGTTGCTCCATAGGTCGCGCATGTGCGGCATGACCTCGGTCGCGAACAGGCTGGTGCTCTTGCGCACCAGTTCCGGCGGCATCGAGCCGATCTGCTGCAGGATCATCAGATGCCCGCAGTTGAGCGACTTCATCGCCTCGCGCAGACGCTCGCGCACGGTCTTGGGCGAGCCCGCGATCACGTAGCCCTGATCGATGAAGTCCTTCCACTTGAGGCCTTCGCGACGCAGCGCCGCCTGGTCGCCGACCTGGCCCAGCACGCCGGCCTTGATCGTCTTCACCGTGCGATAGCCCGGCGCGTCGGCGAAGCCGTTATAAACGTGCAGGCATCGGTTGTAGAAGTAGTCCATGTGCGGAGCGTAGTCCTTCTCCGCCTGCTCGTCGGTCTCCGCGACCGCGACGACCTGCGCGAAGCCCATGCTGAAAGGATTCAGCTCCTTGCCCTTCTTCGCCATCACCTCCCAGTAGCCGTCGGCGACCTTCTTGCCCGCGATATACCCGAAGTAGGACAGGAAGCTGTACTGGTAGTCGTGATCGGCGCAGAAGTCGTAGGTCTCGACCGAGCCGCCGCCCGGAATCCAGATCGGCGGACGCGGCTGCTGCAGTGGCTTCGGCCACAGGTTGACGTAACGCAGCTTGGTGTACTTGCCGTTGAACGAGAAGACGTCCTTGGCCTTCCACGCCTTGAGGATCAGATCGTGCGCCTCGTAATACTTCTCGCGAATGGTCGCGGGAACTTCGCCGTAGCAGAAGTTGGTGTCCATCGAGGTGCCGACCGGGAAACCCGCAATCAGGCGCCCGCCCGAGATTACGTCGAGCATCGCGAATTCCTCGGCGACGCGAATCGGCGGGTTGTAGAGCGCGATCGAGTTGCCGAGCACGACCAGGTTGGCGTTACGCGTGCGGCGAGTCAGCGCGGCCGCCATGATATTGGGCGAGGGCATCAGGCCGTACGCGTTCTGATGATGCTCGTTGACGCCCAACCCGTCGAAGCCCATCGCGTCGGCGTACTCGAGCTGATCGAGATAGTCGTTGTAAAGCCGATGCCCGACTTTCGGATCGTACAAGTCTCGCGGGATATCGACCCACACGCTGCGGTATTTTTCCTTGAAGTCTTCGGGCAGGAACCGGTAGGGCATCAGATGGAACCAGGTAAATTTCATAAAATCTTTCTCCTTTGCGATGGCGGCTCGCCCGCAATCAAGCGGACGGATTGCCGCCGACCTCTTCTAAATTTTAGCTCTCTACCTTTTCGCGAAACTGCTTACCCCTCTCCCTGTAACGAAACCTTTGCGTAACCGCCGCGCGCTTCTCTGCCCCTCTCCCTGTTAGGGAGAGGATGAAGGTGAGGGTCCTTATACAGCGCGCTCTTTTGCGCGCGACCTGAGATTCTGCCTCTGCCCACCCGCCGCGCCGCCGTGAGCTGCGACGCCGCCAGATGCGACTCGAGCGCCTCGTCGACGAAATGCTCGGGATTCAGCCCGGTGACGTCGCGGAAAAAATTGCCGTCGCCCATCAGCATGAAGGCGCCGTTCATGCTGGCCCACACGACCGCGGCGGTCTTGCGTGGGCCCATCGAGTTGGCGATTACTCAGCCTTCGTACGCGCGCCTGATAGTGCCTTCCCAGAGCCCAAATTTTTCGTGACTGAGATTCATCACGCGTTGAAAGTTGCGGATTTCAGACT
>JBOHWI010000038.1:0-4559 GCA_050736675.1 Binatus sp. (SeqCode) | reverse complement strand
CTCACAGGCGAAGTGGCCGACGGCTTGCTGCTGAGCGTGATGTCGTCGCCGGCCTACGTCAAATTCGCGATGGAGCATGTACGGCGCGGATTGGCAAAGTCAGGACGCGACGCGCGCGCTTTCAACGTCGGCGCGTATATCCTGTCGTCGATTTCGGAGGACGAGCGCGCCGCGCGCGATCGCCTACGGCCGTTCGTCGCGATTCTGATCTCGTTGATGGCGCCGCAGCCGGCCACGCCGATCTTCGCCGCCGCCGGACTGGCACCCGACACGATTCGCGCGTTCGGCGAAAGTTTCGCGCGCGGAAAAGTGCCTGCCGACATGGTGACCGACGAAATGATCGATACGTTTACGATCGCAGGCAGCCCCACGCGATGCCGCGAGAATCTGTCGCGCCTGATCGAAGCGGGAATGACCGCGCCGGTTTTCTTCGAAGTGCCGGGCGTGCCTCCGCAGCAGACGATGGACGACGCGCATCGACATCTGATGCCCTATTTCACCTAGAAACCGAACGAAGAGGACTCGATTATGGCATTCCCGGTTCCCAGCGCAGAGGAATTGAAGCGCGTCGCGCGCGCCAATCATCTCGAGCTCACGGCCGAAGAACTCGCGGCGCTCGAAGCGATGATGCCCGGGCAGATGGCGATCCTCGAGCAGATCGAGGCGATCGCGGCCGAGCCGCAAGAGTCGGTGGCGCGTTATCGCGATCGCAAGGCGGGGGTGCGTCCTTCGCCCCAGGACGACCCGCTCAATGCGATCGTCACGCGATGTAGCGTCAAGGGCGCTGCCAACGGTCCGCTCAAAGGCAAGCGTGTCGGAGTCAAGGACAGCGTGTGCGTTGCAGGAATACCGGCAAGCGGCGGCTCGTCGGTGCTCAAGGGCTACGTGGCGGAGCGCGACGCGACGATCGTTGCGCGGATGCTCGAAGCGGGCGCGGAAATCGTCGCCACGTTGAACATGGACGACTTCGCCCTGTCGGGCGACGGCCGCACCAGCTTCTATGGGCCCGCGCGCAATCCGCATAACCCCGAGTATTGCACCGGCGGTTCGTCGTGCGGCTCGGCGGCCGCGCTATACTACGACGATATCGATCTGACTATCGGGACCGACCAGGGCGGTTCGATCAGAATTCCCGCGTCATGGTCGGGCGTGGTTGGGATCAAGCCGACTTACGGGCTCGTTCCCTACACGGGCGTGATGAGTATTGATCCGTCGCTCGATCACGTCGGTCCAATGGCTCGCAGCGTTAGCGACGTTGCGCTGCTCCTCGAGGTGCTCGCGGGCAAGGACCCGCTCGACCCGCGCCAGCGCGAAGTGACAACGGCGCCATATCGCGAGGCTCTGGGCAAGTCGGTCGCCGGCATCAAGCTGGGCGTCGTGCGCGAGGGCTTCACGCAAGCGGGCGCCGAGGACGACGTGAATGCTGCGGTGAATCGCGCGGTCGCAGCGCTCGGCAAGCTCGGCGCGCGGGCAACCGAGATTTCCATCCCAACGCATCGCAGCGCCTCCGATCTGCTCTACGCGATTGTGCCAGAGGGGATGGCGATGCTGGCGCGGACGAATCTGCAGGGAACGCATCATGCGGGCGCGTACATGCCGGAGCTCGCCGCCTATTTCGGACGGCATTTCCCGGAGCGCGCGAACGATCTCGCGATCACCGTCAAGTTCATGCTGGTGTTCGGCGACCTGATGCGCGAGCGCTATCACGGAAAATTTTATGCCAAGGTGCAGAGCCATCGATCGGCGGTGACAGCGAAATATGACGCCGCGCTCGCCGAGTACGACGCGTTGGTGATGCCGTCGACGCCCATGAAGGCGCATCGGCTCGACGCGCGGGCGCCGTACTCGATGATCACCAACACGGCGCCGTTCGATCTTACGGGGCATCCGGCGGCGAGCGTGCCGTGCGCAAAGTCCAACGGCCTCCCGGTCGGCCTGATGATCGTCGGGCGGCATTTCGACGACTCGACGCCGCTTAAAATCGCGTATGCGTACGAACAGAGCGTCGATTGGCGCAACGCCTAGCGGCTGAACGCGACCGCCAAACTAGGAACCGTCACCGGTCGACCCCCACGACCAGCCTCCGATCTCCCGTCGTCACCGCCGGGGTTTATTTCGATAAGAGACACTCTTGACCCCGTACCTAGGTGCAGGGTGTAGGCTGGTCATGTATGAAGGAGGCTGGCCCATGGCATTGACTATCGGACAGGTCGCGAAGGCGGCGGATGTCCATGTGGAGACGCTTCGATATTACGAGCGGCGCGGTCTCGTCCCGAAGCCGCCAAGAAGCATCTCTTCGTATCGAGACTACCCAGAAAACACGGTGCACCGCGTTCGGTTTGTCAGGCACGCGCAGGCGCTGGGGTTCTCGCTCGGCGAAATTCGCGAACTGCTGTCCCTTCGAGCGGCGCCCAAGGCCCGTTGCGCCGACGTGAAACGCCAGGCGGACACCAAGCTCAGGGAAATCGAAATCAAGATCCAGGCGCTGCGGTCGATGCATCGCGCGCTGACCGCGCTCGTTTCGCAGTGTGACGGCAAGCTGCCGGCCTCCGAGTGCCCGATCCTGGAGGCGTTGTAAGCCACCTTTACTTCGGAGGTTAATCTATGAACAACGAATCGGATTTAGCATCAAGCTGCACGCGGACGGCTCTCTTCTGGGGACCGGGCATTATTCTTATTCTGCTCACCGGCAGCCTGGGAGGTTGGGAGCGCACGTTCGGCTGGACAGCAGGCCTGGTTTGGCTCGCCGCTTTCTGTGTGTGGAACACCGTGCGATGCCGGAGAGTCCATTGCTTCTTTACCGGACCGTTCTTTCTCATCATGGCCGCCGCGACTTTGCTGTTAGGTTCCGGAGTAGTGTCGTCTGGCCGCGAGACCTGGAACCTTCTTGGCGGCCTCGTTTTCATCGGTGGATTGACCCTCTGGATCGTTCCGGAGCTTATTTGGGGCCGCTATTGGGAATCGAGGATCGCATCGCGATGACCGCCGAAACGAATAAAATGAAGCCCGATATCGCCCTGATCTACGATGCCGACTGCCCAAACGCTGCCGAGGCGCGCGCCGTTCTGCGCCTGGCGCTCCAGCGCGCTGGACTCGAACCCCGATGGACCGAGTACGACCGCGCCGCACACGGCACGCCCGAGCCACTTCTGCACTACGGATCGCCGACGATCCTCGTCGATGGCCGCGATGTATCCGGCGAAACGGGCCTCGCCACGGCCGCACTCTGTCGGGTGTATCCGGCTGAGGGCGGATTGCGCGGCATTCCGCCGATCGAAGCAATCACGCGGGCGATCGCTCCCCACGCAATTCCACTGGCGGGGCGACAAGTATCAAACTCGACAGCCTCCGGCGCGCTTGGGCTGGCATTGGCGTCTACACTCGCCTGGCTCTGCTGTCTGCCTATTGCCACCGGCGCCTTCGGAATCGTCTTGGCTGCCATCGCGGCGGCGGTCAGCCCGTGGTGGCCGATACTTGCCGCCGCAAGCGTCGTATTTCTGATCATCACAATCGTGCGGGCGGTGCGCGGGACTGGCGGCTCCAGCGCGCAATCCTGCGAGGTGCAAAACCGAAAGCGGAATCAATGGCTCTTCGTGAGTGTCATCAGCGCGCTCACGATCCTGCTTCTGACGCTCCCGTGGTGGAGCGCCGAGCTCACATACCGGCTCATTCGCTGAATGAATAAGATCTCTCACTGGAAACGCGTGAAAATTTGGGAACACTGAATGACACCCTTATGTGCTGCGTATCGGCGCTCCTGGCTGCGGCTCTGAGTCTGGCTGCCTGCAAAGCACCCCGGGCACATTCGGCTGAGCTGCGCGATCTGCGCGATCTCGATGAGTTGAAGGCGCTGGTCAACCGCGACACCAGCATTCCGCGTATCGTCTTGCTGGTCTCTCCTACCTGACCCGTTTGCATTGCGGGCGCCCGGTGGGCGTCCTCCGAAATCCTCAAGCAGCATCCGCAAGCCAAAGTTCAGATCGATGCGGTATGGTTTCGTAAGCTGTGGACCGATGCCCGCTTTCTATGGCCGTCGGGGGCGCTCGACGACCCCCGCGTCGTCAACTTGTGGGATCCCGACAAGGCCGCTGGAAAGTGGTATGCGGCAAAGCTCAGGAACCGCCAAAACGGGATAGAGTGGGATACCTGGATACTCTACGCGCCCGGCCAAACCTTCTCCGATCCTCCACTGGCTTGGGGGCACACTATCGTGGGCACACGCGACCGCCTACGAACCGCTCTGGAGAAACTGCAACAGGGACAGGCTCGGAAACGATGAACCGGGCTGCCTGGCGGGCGCTTGACACATCTGGTTGTCACACGGCAGGCTCGATCGAGAGCTAAATCCGGCGCCAACCATTGGGCCGGAAGATTCTGATGATATCGAGGTTTCACAAGAGCGGCAGAGCGGCAGCGCGCGCGATCGCCATTTTCGGCGCGGCGCTGATGCTCGATTTCTTGCGCGGCAAAGTCCCCAAGAACTGGAACCGCTTGCGCGACTCCGTCACCGATAACTTTCGCGGCATCAGCCCGAGGGATTTCCGGGTTCTGACGTGAAC
>JBOHWI010000037.1:0-7339 GCA_050736675.1 Binatus sp. (SeqCode) | reverse complement strand
CGCCTGGGCCGCTCGGAGATCTTTCCAAGTTCCCCTTCAACAACGACGATATTCCCGGCGCGCAGATCGTTCGCAGACGAGCGCTCGCGCCAGTCCTGGTAGCGAGAGGGCAAGTTGAAAACGAGGTCGCCCGCGGTAACTATTCCGCGCGCTTCCAGAGCCGTCGAGCGCTTGGGCCCGATCCCCGCCATTGCAGCGACCGGGCTGTCGATTCGAAGCGTTCGTTTTTCCGATCTCTCGCCCGTTACTGCACGGGAGAGGTCTGGCGAGGGTTCTGCGATCGAGTGCGGTCTCACGCCCGATGATAGTCCTGCAGCGCGCGCACCTCGAACGGCTCATGCTTCAGCGCGAAGATTCCTTCAACGGCAGCCTTGGCTCCCGCCATCGTCGTGAAATACGGCAGCCGAAGTTCCAGCGCGGTGCGTCGAATAGAGAACGAATCCATGGTCCCGCTCGCGTCCGGCGTATTGATGACTATCGCGACGCGACCTTCCTTCATCGCGCCCACAATATGCGGACTTCCTTCGAGCACCTTGTTCACGCGTTCGCACTTCAGTCCGAGATTTCGAATGTGCATCGCGGTCCCTCGTGTCGCGATTAACTCGAATCCCATGTCGGCCAGTCCGCGCGCGATCGGCTCGAGGTATTGCTTGTCCTCGTCACGCACGCTGATAAACACCAGGCCGGTAGCCGGCAGATTAGACGACGCCGCCAGCTCCGCCTTGGCAAATGCCATCGCGAACGTCGTGTCGATTCCCATCACCTCGCCTGTCGATTTCATCTCCGGCCCCAGGATCGTATCGACGCCGGGAAACCGCCCGAACGGAAACACCGACTCTTTGACGGCGACGTGCGCCGGTACGCGCTCCGTCGTGAATCCAATCTCGCTGAGCTTCTTCCCAGCCATCACCAGCGCGGCGTGCTTTGCCAGCGGCACGCCAATCGCCTTGCTGACGAACGGAATGGTGCGCGATGCGCGCGGATTGACTTCCAGGATGTACACACCGCCGCCATAGATCGCATACTGAATATTGATCAGCCCGATCACCTCCAGTTCGCGCGCCAGCATTTTGGTCTGTGCGATTAGCTCTTTTTGCAGCGCCGGGCTCAGCGTCGGCGGCGGGATTGCGCATGCGCTGTCGCCCGAATGGATCCCGGCGTGCTCGACGTGCTCCATAATCCCGCCAATCACGACGGTCTCGCCGTCCGCGATCGCGTCCACATCGACCTCGATTGCACCCTGCAGGTACCGATCGATCAACAGCGGATGCCGCTCGGAGGCTTGCAGAGCCTGCGCCACATATCGGCGCAGCTCTTCCTCATTGGGAATCACTTCCATCGCGCGGCCGCCCAGCACGTACGAGGGACGCATAAGCACCGGATACCCGACCTTCGTCGCGCCGGCGATCGCATCGTCGAGCCCGCGCACCATCACTCCCTCCGGCTGGCGCAAGCCGAGTCGCGTGACCATCGCGTTGAACCGCTCGCGATCCTCGGCGCGGTCAATCGCGTCAGGAGTTGTCCCAAGGATCGGTACGCCCGCCCGCGCCAGCGGCACTGCGAGCTTGAGCGGCGTCTGTCCGCCGAACTGCACGATCACTCCGACCGGTTGCTCGCGCTCCACAATCGCTATTACGTCCTCGAACGTGAGCGGCTCGAAGTACAGGCGATCCGAGATGTCGTAGTAGGTCGAGACGGTCTCGGGATTGCAGTTCACCATGATGGTTTCGAAGCCCGCGTCCTTGAGCGCCATGCTCGCGTGCACGCAGCAGTAGTCGAACTCGATCCCCTGCCCTATCCGGTTCGGGCCGCCGCCCAGAATGATCACTTTCTTGCGCGCGGTCGGCGGCGCCTCGTCCTCGCCCTCGTACGTCGAGTATAAGTACGGCGTGAAGGCTTCGAATTCGGCGCCGCATGTGTCCACCGATTTGAAAACCGGCACGACTCCCGCGCCGCGCCGCGCCGACGCGACCGCCGCTTCATCCAAACCGCGCAGGTCCGCGATTCGCCGATCGGAAAATCCCATCGGCTTGAACTCCCGAAAATACGCCGCGCTCAACGGTTCGACGGCAACGCGCTTTTCCTCTTCGACCAGTTCCGCGACCGCGTCGATAAACCAGGGATCGATCTTGCTCAGTTGGTAAGCCTCGGCCCGCGAGATGCCCAGCCGTAGCGCGTCGGCCAGATAGTACATCCGGAGGCTGCTCGCGGTCGCGACCTGCTTGCGGATCTCCGCCGTCAGATTGGCGTCCAGTAACTCTGGGAGCCTGCGCTCGAGTCCATGCGATCCGATTTCGAGCGAGCGCAGCGCCTTTTGCAGCGACTCCTTGAAGGTCCGTCCGATCGCCATCGCCTCGCCGACCGATTTCATCTGCGGTCCTAACTCGTCCGCCGCACCGCGAAACTTCTCGAACGTGAAGCGTGGAATCTTGGTCACCACGTAGTCGATTGTCGGCTCGAAGCACGACGGAGTCATGCGCGTGATGTCGTTGGGAATCTCGTCGAGCCGGTAGCCGACCGCCAACCGCGCCGCTATCTTGGCGATCGGAAATCCCGTCGCTTTCGACGCCAGCGCCGAGCTGCGCGATACGCGCGGGTTCATCTCGATCACGACCATCCGTCCCGTCGCCGGCTCGATCGCAAACTGGATATTCGAGCCGCCGGTATCGACGCCGATTTCGCGGATGATCCGAATCGCCGCGTCGCGCATGATCTGATATTCTTTGTCGGTCAGCGTTTGCGCGGGCGCCACCGTTATCGAATCGCCGGTGTGCACGCCCATCGGATCGAGGTTCTCGATCGAACAGATAATCACGACGTTGTCCGCGGCGTCGCGCATGACTTCGAGCTCGAATTCCTTCCATCCTTCGACCGATACCTCGATCAGCACTTCGTGGTTCGGCGACTGCTCGAGTCCGTACGCCACCTTGGCGCGATAGTCGTCGAGTTCGCGCGCAATCGCGCCGCCGGTTCCGCCCAGCGTTCGCGAGGGCCTGATGATCACCGGCAAGCCTAACTCGCGCTGCACTCGCTCCGCGTCGGCCATCGAGTGGGCAATCGCGGAACGCGGTACTTCGAGCCCGATCTTCAACATCGCGTTCTTGAACAGCTCGCGATCCTCGGCCTTCTTGATTGCGTCGAGCTTCGCGCCGATAAGTTCGCACTTGAATCGATCGAGGACGCCCGCCTCCGCCAGCTCAATCGCGAGGTTCAACGCAGTCTGCCCGCCGACCGTCGGCAGGATCGCGTCCGGACGTTCGCGCTCGATAATCCTGGTGAGCACTGCGACCGTCATCGGCTCAATATATGTGCGATCCGCCAGTTCCGGGTCGGTCATTATCGTCGCGGGATTCGAATTGACGAGGATCAGTCGCAGCCCTTCCTCGCGCAGCGCCTTGACCGCCTGCGTCCCGGAATAATCGAATTCGCAGGCCTGCCCGATAACGATCGGCCCCGAGCCAATCAGCAAAACGGATTTCAGATCTTTACGGAGAGGCAACTTGGTGGTCCTAATATCTGGAAGTTCCGGTCATGTCGTTTGCGCCGATGCCTCGGCCGCGATGATCCGCTCGAGCGCCTCCGCACCGTACCGCGGAAACATTTCAACCAATCTCCGAAATCGTGCGAACAGATAGCCCGAATCGTGCGGCCCCGGCGATGCCTCCGGATGGTACTGCACGGAAAAAAACGGCACGCCGGTTCCCTGCAATCCCTCGACGGTGTTGTCGTTCAGATTCAGATGCGAAAGTTTCGCGCGGCCTTTCAACGACTCGTCGTTGACGGCGAAGCCATGATTCTGCGACGTGATCTCGACCCGCCGCGTGCGCAGATCCATCACCGGGTGATTCGCACCATGATGCCCAAAGTCGAGCTTGTAGGTCTTGCCGCCCAGCGCCAGCCCGAGCAATTGATGCCCCAAGCAGATGCCGAACACCGGCTTTTTACCCAAGACGCCCGCGATGGCTCTGTAAGCGTACGGCAGCGCCGCAGGGTCGCCGGGCCCGTTCGACAGAAACACTCCGTCAGGATTGTGCGCGAGGATTTGCTCCGCGGTCGAGGTCGCCGGGATGACCTTTACGCGAAACCCGGTCGCCACCAGCCTGCGCAGGATGTTGAGCTTGATTCCGTAGTCCAGCGCGACAACCGACGGCGCGGCGCTCATCGCTTCGTGGCTGACGCGGACGTGGCCGCTCCCCAATTTCCAATCGCCGAAATCCCAGTCGTAAGCCTCCGCGGAAGTAACCTCTTTCACGAGATCGCGGCCAATTAATCCCGGCGACGCCTTGGCCTTGCGCACCAGCGCCTCAGCATCCAGATCGACGCTCGATATGACAGCCTCCTGCGCGCCGCGCGTCCGCAGATGGCGCACGAGGGCGCGCGTGTCGATCCCTTCGATACCGACCACGCCGGCATCTTCAAGGTACTTCCCAAGCGGCATCTCGGAGCGCCAGTTCGACGGCCGCGCCCAATATTCCTTGACGATGAAACCTTCGACGTACACGCGCCGCGACTCTGCATCCTCTGCGTTGATTCCGACGTTGCCGATTTCCGGATACGTCATGCAGACCAGTTGGCCCTTGTACGACGGGTCGGTCAGCACTTCCTGATAGCCGGTCATCGCGGTGTTGAACACCACTTCGCCGACGGCCTCGCCCACCGCGCCGAACGCGCGCCCGTGGAAGATTCGTCCGTCGGCGAGAGCCAGTATCGCTTCGCGCCTTCTGCTCATCGCCCCGCTACGCCTTCCTGCCGTCGTAAACGATTTCGCCCGCAACGATAGTCAGGACCGCCTTGCCCTTCAGCCGCATCCCGGCAAAGGGAGTGTTGCGGCTCTTCGACAAGAATGTTTCCGGCGTGACAGTCCACTCGAGATGGGGATCGATCACCGTGATGTCCGCAACCGCGCCCCGAGCAAGCGTCCCCGCCTCCAGCCGCAGCAGTGCAGCGGGCTTCGGCGACATCATCTCAACCAATCGGGCAGGTTGTAGCAACGAGCGATGCACCAGCTGAAGCGCCAGTCCGAGCGACGTCTCGAGACCTACGACCCCGTTTGCCGCGTGCGCAAATGTCGCCGCCGCGTCGTGTTCGAGGTGTGGAACCAGGTGCCCTGGACCGAAAAAAGCACCGAGCTGATCCATCTGCTTCGATTTCGGATCGTGCGGCGCGTGATCGGTCGCGATCATGTCAATAGTGCCGTCGCAAATTGCGTCGAGAAGCGCTTCGACATCGTCGTGACTGCGCAGGGGCGGATTCATCTTCGCGTTCGGCCCCCAAGTCAATGCGGCGCTTTCGTCCAACGTAAAATGATGCGGCGTCACTTCGCACGTGACGTGCGCGCCATGGCGGCGCGCGGCGCGGATGAGATCGAGCGACTCGGCGGAGGACACGTGGGCGACATGAACGTCACCACCCGAACCGATCGCAATCGCAAGATCGCGGCGCACGCGCTGCGATTCCGCCGAATCGGTATAGCCGCTGACGCCCAGACGTGTGGACACTGCGCCGGCGTTCAATGCTCCATTGCACGACAGCGCGCGATCCTCTTCATGCAGGGAAACCGCATATCCAAGCCGCTTTGTCTCATCCAATGCGCGCGACAAAATCATCGCGTTGTCAATCGGAATCCCATCGTCGGAAAACAATCGCGCACCCGCGTCCGCCATCGCGGGGAAATTCACCGGCTCGATCCCGTGCAAGCCTTGCGTAACCGCGGAGACCGGCACCAACCGTGCCGCGTGGGCTTCCATTGCGCGCTCGAGCATATAGCGCGTCGTCGCGGGATTGTCGTTGACCGGTGAAGTGTTCGCCATTGCCGCCACGGTCGTGAAGCCGCCTGCCGCGGCTGCGCGCAAGCCTGTCATGATCGTTTCTTTTTCGGGGAATCCCGGATCGCGCAGATGCACGTGCGGATCGATCAGGCCGGGCACGATCCAGCATCCTCTCGCATCGACAATATTCGGACCCTGCAAGTTCATGCGCGCGCCGGTTCGCTCCACCGCCGCGATCTCGCCGCCGCGCACCAGCAAATCGTACTCACCGTCGCGTGCGTTTGCGGGATCGATCACGCGACCTCCTCTGAGCAGGATTGAGTTCAATGCGCCGCCTCCCGTTCCTTCAGCGGTTCGACGATTGAATAGATCGTAACGTGGTCGTGCCCTTTGGATTTCAGATCGGTCGCGGCCGCGGCAAGGCGCACCTGCACCCGCTCGGTGCGCGAGGTCGGTATATTCTTGCCGACGTAATTCGGCCGAATCGGGACTGCGCGATGCCCGCGATCGATCAACACCGCGAGCTTGACCGCGGCCGGACGCCCACGCTGCCAGATCGTCGCCATCGCGCGCTGCACGGTCCAGCCGCTGTTAATCACGTCATCTACCAGGATTATGGTGCGGTCTTCGACGTTGAAGTTCTCGGCGCCGTCGATCGGATGCAGCGCGTCATCCGGCTTGTACACGTCGAGCGCGGCGCACGGCGGAAGGACGCCGGTCTTCGAGCCGATCAAGTCGCGGAGCCGAAGCGCGAGCATCGCGCCGCGACTGACGACGCCGACAATCGAAACGCCCGGTATATCGTCAACGTCTGCGATCACCTGGTCGGCGAGCGATTCGACCGCACGAACCACCTCGTCAGCATTCATAATTTCGCGCTGAGGCCCGCGCTTGTAAGGTTCGTAGCCGCCCTCCTCGGCCTGTTTCACGCTCTCGAACACGGCCAGCGAGCCTTCTTCGATCCATTGGCGGACGTAACCCTGCAGGTTTTCGTCGAAGCGATAGTAGCGATGCGAGCGCGCGTGACCGACGTACTCGGTCTTGAGTTCGCGTTCGCAGAAACCGCACTTCAGCGCGAGCAGGGTGGTATCCACGCTGCGGCCGAGCGTGAAACGCGGCGCCAGGTAGGCGCCCTCGAATCGCGTGATGCAGTTCAGATTGGCGCATCGCGGGGGAGGCTCGGCCTTGAAGCGAATCGGCTCGGGCGCAAGCTGCGGACCGTCGGATGCGGCGGCGGCTTTCTCCATCAGCCATGCGATCAACGCCATCCGGACCGGCACGCCCGCGGCCGCCTGCTCGAAGTAAACCGCGCGCGGATCGGTGTCGAGCTCGTAGGCCAGCTCGCTGGTCCGTGGCAGCGGATGCATCACGACGGCTTCGTGCGTGCGGCTGGTACGAAGCGCGCGCTCGTCGAAGCGCACGTAGTCGCCGGCATCGGCTTCCTTCCCCGACATCCGCTCCTTTTGCAAGCGTGTGACGTAGAATGCGTCGAGGGCAGCCGGAGGTTCGCCGGCAGGAATTTTCTGCAGCGCCTCTTCGCCGGTGAAGAGCGCCATCTGATGCGGCGCGCT
>JBOHWI010000036.1:0-5372 GCA_050736675.1 Binatus sp. (SeqCode) | reverse complement strand
GCTTCGGGTACTCCTTCTTCACTTCGACCAGGCCGGTAAGAATTTCTTCCCATCGCGGCGACCGGAAAAAATCGTCATCGACCAGGAACAACGACTCGATGCCGTGATGCTCGCACGCGTCGCGCACCCAGCTTACGACGGCGTCCGGCTCGCGCGACCGCATCGTGCGGCCCATCACGTTCTTCACGCTGCAATACGAGCAGGTGAATGGGCATCCGCGCGAAGTGTCGAGCGTGGTCATCGTGTCGTTGAAAAATCGCGTGAGATAACGATCATCGAGCACCGGCAGCAGCGACTCGGTGATTAGTGGAACAGTAATGTCTTCCTGGCCGGTCTTCGCGCGAATTCCCTGCGTGACCGCATAGTTGAGACGCAGTTCGCCGCGCAGGAAATCCTCGACGATATCGCCCCAGATGTTTTCGGCCTCGCCGACGACGGTCGTGACGCCGCACTCGTTGAGGAACTTGCACGAATCGGGGAAGCCGCTGACGTGGAAGCCGCCCATCATCGTGGGCAGGCCCTCGGCGACGAACTGAAGCGCGAGGTCGCGCCCCCGCGGATACTGATTCGATTGCACACCCGCCAGCCCGATCAACAACTCGACGCCGTCTTCGCGCGCCTTGTCCTTAATCGCGGTGATCGTCTCGGGGCTGACGATGCCGTCGCAGATTTCGTCCCAAATTACCGTCTCGAGGCGGACGTTGCGCTCGACCGCATAGCGCTTGTTGAACGCCTCATTTAGCGCCGTCATCACCGTCAGGGTATTGTTCGGCTGAACGCCGTAGCGGAAGTACTGAACGAAGCCGTCCTCGTCGTAGCGCGAGGGCTTGATGAAATAGACGCGAACGGTGCGGCATGGCTCGGGCTTTACCGCCGCCTCGGCGGTCGCGCCTTCGCGGGCCGTCAGTTGGAGCGCCGCCGCCGGACGGTCGCCGCCATAGCGATTGGTCCCCAACAGCCAATAGAGGATGGCTGCCGCAAACACCAAAAATGCTCCGAGAGATACAAGAAATACCATGAATAGATCCTCTGCTTGTGCTTCCTGCCCAGCAATCCGCCCCTGCCCATCATACCGAAGCGTGGGGGGTAACGGTATCTAACCGCTCGGTCAGAAATAGTCTAAACAAATCCCGCCTACCGATGTCAACCTTATCGAATTCGAACACGTTTATAGCTCCGGCCTCGAGGAAATAGCCCAGATTATCAGCACAGGGGCTGCTTAGCGGTACATTTCGACCAAATTGATGAGGCCGAGGTCGCGGTAGCGTTCGACCAGGTAGCCTTTGATTTCTTGCACGCTGGCCATCTGCAGAGTCTCGCGCGCGATCAGGCGGGCGGTCTGATAATCGACTTCGCGGATGACCTTGCGCACGACTGGAATGAACAGCGGACTCAAGCTCAGCTCGTCGAGTCCCATCCCGACCAGCAGCAGCGTCGCCAGCGGATCGCTGGCCATCTCGCCGCACAGGCAGACTTCCTTGTCGGCCGCGCGCGCGACGTTGACGACCTCAGCGATCGCGGAAATGACGGCGGGATGCAGCGCCTCGTACAGGTGCGCGACTTTGGGATTGTTGCGGTCGGCGGCGAGCAGATACTGAATCAGGTCGTTGGTGCCGACCGAGAAAAAATCGACCTCGCGCGCAAGCCGCGGCGCCAGCCATACTGCCGACGGCACCTCGACCATAATCCCGACTTCGATATTCGGATTGTGCTCGAGGCCTTCCTTGAACAGCTCGGCCTGCGACTCGGCCAGCAACTCCTTGGCGCGGCGCAATTCTTCGAGGCTCGAAATCATCGGGAACATGATGCGGACGTTGTGCTTGGCGGCGGCGCGAAGAATCGCGCGGAGCTGAACCTTGAACAGCCCCGCCATCTCCAGCGAGATGCGGATCGAACGCCAGCCTAGGAACGGATTGTCCTCGCGCGGCACGCGCAGGTACGGCGGATACTTGTCGGCGCCGATATCGAGGGTGCGAATCGTTACCGGGCGCTTGCCCAGCGCCTCAAGCATCTTGCCGTACAACGCGAGCTGCTGAGTCTCGTCGGGGAAATCCTCGTAGGTCAGGAACGAGAATTCCGACCGCAACAGCCCGACGCCCTCGGCGCCGTAACGCAGCGCGAGGTGGATGTCCGCGAGCAGCGCGATATTCGCGAGCATCATGACGCGATGGCCGTCGCGGGTCGCGGTGGGCGCGTTGCCCTCCTCGATCAGTTCCTTCTTGAAGGCCTCGTAGCGCCGCGACAGGCTCACGTAGTCGCGCTCGATCTCGGCGCCGGGGTTGACGTAAACGACGCCCGCGTTGCCGTCGAGCACCAGCTGATCGCCCTCGAGCACGGATTCCATCAGGTGTTCGACACCGACCACCGTCGGTATTTCGAACGCGCGCGCCAGGATCGCCGCATGCGACGTGACTCCGCCCGATTGCAGCGCGATACCCGCGAGCCGATCGTGGCTGAACATCGTCAACTGCGACAGCGTCAACTCTTCGGCGACGATTATCGTCGGCTTGGCGAAGGGCGCGCGCTTTTCTTCCTGCCGCAGATGACGCAGCACGCGATGGCCGACGTCGCGGAAGTCGGTGGCCCGCTCGCTCAAATAATTGTCCTCGAGCGCCAGCATCGAGGTGCTGAGCTCCTCGATCACCCGGAACAGCGCGCTCTCGGCGGTGTAGCCGTTGGCGATCGACTCGCGGATGCGGCCGACGAACTCCTCGTCTTCAAGAATCATGCGATGGCCGTCGAAGATCTTGAGGTCCGACTCGGGCATCAGCGGCTCCATCCGCACCCGCAGCGTCGCCAACTCGGCCAGCGAACGGGTCAGCGCGTCCTCGAAGCGCTTGGCCTCGGCCTTGGGGTCGCGTGACTTCTGATGACGATCGACACTGCTCAAAAACATACCGACCACGTGCGCGTGGCCCTGCGCAAATCCCGGTGACGCGGAAAGTCCCGCCAGCCGCGGTCGGCGAATCTTGGCCGGCGGCGCGTGGCGCGTCTTGCCGCCGACTTTTTCGTAGTCCTTGAGCTGGCGATTGGCCTCGATCATCCGGCGCTTGTATTCGAGCCGCTCTTTTTCCTTGGTGGCGAGCGATTCGCGCAGCCTGAAATGAGAAAGAATCTGCGCGACCTGGTTGGCGGCGGTGCTGAGCAAACGAATTTCACTGTTGTTGAATTTGCGCCGCTCGAGCGTCTGCGCGACCAGCACTCCGAGCGGCTTCTTGCGGCCGTCCAGCACCGGCACGCCGAGAAAAGTATGAAAGCGCTCCTCGCCGGTCTCCGGAAAGTACTTGTAGCGCGGATGGCTGATCGCGTCGGGCACGTAAACCGGCGCGTCCTTTTCAAGCACCAGCCCGACCAGTCCCTCGCTAAGACGCATCGAAACCTTGCCGACCGATTCGCGATCGAGGCCGACTGTGGCGCGCAAAACGATTCGCTCGCGCTGCGGATCGAACAGGTAGAGCGAACAGACTTCGGCCTCCATCCCCGACGCGATTGCGAAGGCGACCCGGTCCAGCGTCTCGCGGAGATCGTCGGAATGCTCGCCGCCGATCGAGGAGAGATGCTCGATCAGAGCGAGGCGATCCTTGTTGGCACTCATAGGTGAAGTCTCGATGGCGGTGCGAAAATTTTATCGGATCGACCGCGTCGCAAACAATGCCGCCGCGGGCTTTTAATCCGCGTCAGGCTCGCGCTCAGGATCTTCGAAGCCCGGCGGAAGCTTTGACGCCCCGTCTCGCGTCTTTGAGCTTCGCTCACGGAGCCGCTCGACCAGGCCCGGAATCATCGCGGTCAGTTCGGCGGGAAGCGCCTTGATCGCCGGATCGTCGAACCGCAAGTTAAAGTAGTCGAGCGAAAGTTGCACGATCGCCTCCGCCTGGCGGAAATCGCGCTTGCGTTTGATCGGATCGCGGGTGGGCTGGAGCGAAACCCACAACTTGTGCAATGCGAACACGCGCGGCTCAGGCACTACGAACCTGACCGGAAAGCCGTTCTCCGCGATCACGATTTGGGTCATCAATGGCAACGCCGTGAGCCATTCGAGGCCGCGCAATTGATCCGCGACCAGATCGGAGTCGGCGCCGATGCTGCTAAGCGCACTCCCGCCAACCTCGATTGGCGCGCGGATCAAATCGACCATGAAGCCCTTCGCGTTGACCGCGCGGAAGGACCGCTTCCGCTGAGACGCGAACGTTTTATCGACGTCGCGAAGGATTCCGAGCAGGCCGGCAGTTCGCACTGAACCGGCCAGTTCGATCTCAGACTTGGTGTTCAGCAGAGTGTCGAGATCTTCAGTTTGAAGGAGGCCAGCCTTGAGCTGCACGCCCGCCGCCATCTCGTATGCGTACATCGCATGACTGCCGAGAATAATCAGATGGCTGCCGAGCAGCCCGCTTCGATCGAGCGCCCCGACGATGTTGGCAGCGAGCAATGGAACACGATTCACCCCCGCGGCAACGCAGAACTTTGCCTGGCGAACGACCTCTTCAATAGTCGTTCGTAGCCGGGCCTGGAGGTCGCGTTTGGTTTCCTTGAATCTCCGATAGATTTCTTCGGTCTTCGGCGAGCGCGGGCCCAAAGAACGATTGCCGCCGTTACGATCAATCGAACGCACGAGGTATTCGTGGCCCGCTACGTTCTTCCAATGCAGTCCACCGCGGAAGGTTCGATATTCAGCGAGGAGGTCAGTCAGGTGTTCGTATAGTTGGGCAATATCGATCGCAATTCTACGCTGCTCGGCGGTCAGTTCCTTCAGTTTCGACATTTTCCTTTCAAATCTACCAGAGCTGCCATTTGAAAGGAAATCATAGCATAATCAAGCTCTTCACGTAAGGCTCGGTTACATTGCAAGAGCAGATTTCCTTTCAAATCGAGCCTAATCTCGAAATGAAAGGAAAAAACTTACATCTCAAGGCTTTTTCAACCCACTAGATCACGCCCGGCGACGACTCGAAGGGCGCAAGTGCGCCTTTCAGCAGGCCGCGGCCCGCGCGACATCGCCTCGATCGGATAGCGTCGATCAGCCCGCGCTCGTCCTTGATTGGGCCGTCGAGCAGCGTCGCCACGCATCCTATCGAGCCCGCCGAATGGGAGTCCGAGCCGGCGACCTCCGCCATCCCCAGATGACGCGCGACCTTCAGCGCGAAGACGTTCTCGTCCTCGCCGCACGCGCCGTTGAGCACTTCGATCGCGTCGACCAGCTCGAAGATTCTGAGCTTGGCCGCGCGATCCGGATAAGTCGGATCGATCGGTTCCGAATCCGGGTTGATAAACGAAAAGCGCGGATCAAGTTTGTAGCGAAACGGATGATTCGCGATCAGGATCCCGCCTTCGAGATCGACGACTCGCCGCAGTTCCGCTAACTTGTAGATTCCGCC
>JBOHWI010000035.1:0-1734 GCA_050736675.1 Binatus sp. (SeqCode) | reverse complement strand
CCACGGCCCCACACCATGTCGAGCAGTTGTTCGCGCGTGTACACCCGCATCGGATGCTGCACGAAAAATTTCAACAGTTCGAACTCGCGCAGCGCAAGCTCCCTGCGCTTGGCATCGACGAACACCTGGTACGTGCCGAAGTCCATCCGCAACCGCCCCTTCTCGTACGCGCCGCCGCCCGAGTCCGGCTCCGAAAGCGGATTTGCGCGCCGCAGCAGCGCCTTGACGCGCGCCACCAGCTCGTGCGGGCTGAACGGCTTGACCACGTAATCGTCGGCCCCCATCTCCAGCCCCAGCACCTTGTCCACTTCGGTGCCCTTGGCGGTAACGATGAGTATCGGCAGATGCGTAGTCTCGCGCTCGGCGCGCATCTGGCGGCAGACCTGCAGCCCAGGTGTCCCCGGCAGCATCAGATCGAGCACCATCAAATCGGGCACTCGCCGCTTGACCTTCTCGAGCGCCTGCGCGCCGTCGGCCGCTTCCTCGACGATGAATCCCTCCTGCGCGAGGTTGTAGCGAATCAGCTCGCGAATATCGGCGTCGTCTTCAACGATCAACACGCGGTAGCGAATTCCGCGAAGCGCCTCGGAAACCGCGTTCGTAGCCTGGCTGGTTTGATTCATCGCTTCCTCCCCTCCACTCCCTGAATCAGGTTCCCCGCTTTTTGGTTTCGACATGACGGATCATCTTGCCCTTGACCATGAACGTCACCATCTCCGCGATGTTGGTTGCGTGATCTGCAATCCGCTCGAGATACTTGGAAACGAACAGCAGCCGCGTGGCCGACGCTATCGTATGTGGATCCTCCGCCATGTAGCTCAGCAGCTCGCGATACACCTGGTAGTTGAGCAAATCGACTTCGTCGTCGCGCGCGATTACCTGGTCGGCCAGGTCGGTGTCGTCGCGCATGAACGCGTCGATACTGTCCTTGACCATCGACTGCGCAATCTCCGCCATCCGCGGCAAGTCGATGTAGGGTTTGAGTTGCGGAACTTCGTTCAGTTCCAGCGTCCGCTCGCAGATGTTGACTGCGTTGTCGCCGATTCGTTCGAGGTCGGTCGTGATCTTCAGTCCCGTCGTGATGAAGCGCAGGTCGCTGGCGGTCGGCTGATGCAGCGCGAGCAGCCGGATGCACTGTTCGTCGTTTTCGTTGTCCATCCGATTCACTTCTTCGTCGCGCTGGATCACTTCGCGCGCGTGTTCACTGTCGCGATTGACCAGCGCATCGACCGCCTCGGCGATTTGACGCTCGACCAGTCCGCCCATCTTTAGCAGACCGGCGCGCAGGCCGCGCAAATCTTCCTCGTACTGCCTGTTTGTGTGCTGCGGCTGGGTGTTATCCATTTTCGTTTCCCCGATTATCAGCCGAATCGCCCGGTGATGTAATCTTCCGTCTCGCGCCGGGTGGGGTTGGTGAAAATCTGCTTGGTCTCGCCGTATTCGACCAGGTCGCCGGTGTACATGAAGGCAGTCATATCGGAGCAGCGCGCCGCTTGCTGCATGTTGTGCGTCACAATGACGATAGTGTACGCCGACTTCAGTTCCAGCAATAGTTCTTCTATGCGCGCGGTCGAGATCGGGTCGAGGGCCGAGCACGGCTCGTCCATCAGGATCACGTCGGGCTTGACGGCGATGGCGCGGGCGATGCACAGGCGCTGCTGCTGCCCGCCGGACAGGCCGGTGCCCGGCTCCGCCAGGCGATCATGCACCTCTTTCAGCAGGCCGGCCCGCTCG
>JBOHWI010000034.1:0-8955 GCA_050736675.1 Binatus sp. (SeqCode) | reverse complement strand
GACAAGATCAGAGAGTTGAATCCCGGCGCGGCGATTCCGTCGCAAGATATCGTCGTATGCCATCGCTCGGACGGCAGCGGCACGTCGTACATCTTTACCGACTACCTATCGAAGGTAAGCCCGGCCTGGGCCTCGGACCCGGGCAAGGGCACGGCGGTAAAGTGGCCGGTCGGACTCGGCGGCAAGGGCAATGAAGGCGTGACGGCGCTGGTAGAGCAAACGCCGGGCGCGATCGGATACGTCGAGCTGATCTACGCGCTCAACAACCACATCCCGTACGCTGAATTGCAGAACAAGGCGGGTAACTGGGTGCAGGCCAGCTTGGCGGGCGTGACTGCGGCGGCAGCGTCGGTGGCTGATAGTATGCCGGCCGATTTCCGCGTGTCGATTACGGACGCGCCGGGTCCGGATGCGTATCCGATCTCGTCGTTTACGTATCTGATCGTCTATCAGAAGCAGACCAACAAGGAGATTGGGGAGCAGATCAAAAAGTTTCTGGGCTGGGCGATTACAGAGGGACAGAGCGATGTCGAGGCCCTCAAGTACGCGCGGCTGCCGGCCGCAGTCGTGCAGAAAGAGGCGGCGCAAATTCAGGAGATCCAGGTTCCGTAGCGCGCGATAATCGCACGCACGGAAGGGCGCGGGCGTCGAAGAGGGGCGCCTGCGTTTTCTTTTTCTTGAGCGCGTCGGGTATGGTCGCACTCTGTGGCTCGACTAATGCATTTGACGGCGGTCGCGGCGATCATACTGATGGCCGCCACTTGCGGCATCGCGCGGGCGCAGAATTACGTGATCGATCAGGGCACCAGCGACGCGCTCACCAAGTATCTCCATCTGAACGAGCTACCGATGGTGACGGCGCAGTTCTCGACGTCCCCGGCCGGCAGCAAGCAGCTTATCCTCACCGGGTTCGTCGCGACGCAGTTCGGGCGCGGCGATGCGGAACGAATCGCGACTGCGTACTTGAATGATCCGAGCGTCAACATGGTTGACCAGATCCTGCTCGATCCCCACGTCGAAGATATGCGCGCGCCATCGCCGGGTTCATCCGCCGCGCAGGGTTCGCCCTCGGCCAACAGCCCCGATCAACTCTGGGACAAGACGATGCAGGGCATCTACCGCAACGGCGGGCAGGTCCCGGCCGGTAAAGGCCCGATGTTGCCGTAGCGGCAGCGGGGCACCTGGGGGGTCGCACCTTGCGGCGCACGGCGTGTTAGGATCGCGCTTGCCGTGGCCGACAAGGTAATTTACCTGCGCGAAAAGCCGGCATCGCCGGCCGACGAGCGCAACTTCAAGATCAAGTACGCCGAGCTGCTGAATCCCGCGCAGCTGGCCGCCGTGACGCATCGCGACGGCCCGCTGCTGGTGGTGGCGGGAGCGGGATCGGGCAAGACTCGCACGCTGATCTATCGCGTCGCGCGGCTCATCGAGAGCGGGGTGCCGCCGGGCGCGATCCTGCTGCTGACGTTCACGCGTC
This sequence comes from Binatus sp. (SeqCode), assembly GCA_050736675.1. Classification (GTDB taxonomy): domain Bacteria; phylum Desulfobacterota; class Binatia; order Binatales; family Binataceae; genus Binatus. Next base: position 7,478 of record JBOHWI010000034.1, on the reverse strand, counting down.
GCGCGGCGCAAGAGATGTTGCGCCGGGCGGAGCAGCTCGTCGGCGATCGCGCGGGCGCCGTCGCCGGCGGCACGTTTCATTCGTTTGCGAACAACGTGCTGCGGCGACATGGCGCGCCGATGGGCCTCAAGCCCAACTTCACGATCCTCGATCGCTCCGACATGGAAGACGTAGTCAATCTGCTGCGGACGCGGATGGGACTGGCGTCGCGCGAGCGCCGGTTTCCGAAGAAAAGCACGATTGCCGAAGCGATCAGCATGGCGCGCAACAAGCGGCGTGCGCTCGAAGAGGAAATCGAGATCGATTTCCCGCATCTCGGCGAGCATCAGACCGAAATTCTCGAGCTGGCGAAAAATTACGAAAGCTATAAGCGCGAGCGCGCGTTGCTCGACTACGACGACCTGCTGTATCGGCTAGCCGAGCTGCTCGAACAGTACGAGAACGTGCGGCGCCGGTTGTCGGACATCTATCGCTACATCATGATCGACGAGTACCAGGACACCAACCTGATCCAGGCCGACCTGGTGCGGCTGCTCGCGATGAATCATCGCAACGTGATGGCAGTCGGCGACGACGCGCAGTCGATCTATTCGTTTCGCGGCGCCAACTTCCGCAACATCATGGACTTCCCGCAGGTCTTCCCGGGAGCGAAGGTGGTAAAACTCGAACAGAACTACCGATCGATCCAGGGCATCCTCGACGTCGCCAACGACGTGATCTCGCGCGCCGGCGAGAAATACACCAAGGCGCTGTTCACGGAGCGCGAGGGCGGCTTCCGCCCGTTCCTGGTGCGGGCGCAGGACGAGCACATGCAGTCGCGCTTCGTCGCGCAGAGAATCCTGGAGCTGCGCGAAGAAGGGGTAGAGCTCAACGAAATAGCGGTGCTGTTTCGATCGAGCTTTCACTCATTCGATCTGGAACTCGAGCTGCAGCGCCGCGACATCCCGTTCATCAAGCGCGGCGGCTTCAAGTTTATCGAGACCGCGCACATCAAGGACGTGCTGGCGCATCTGCGGGTGATCGCGAATCCGGCGGACGCCGTGTCGTGGCTGCGCGTGCTGACGCTGGTGAAGGGCATCGGCCATCGCACGGCGGAGCGAACGATCGACACCCTTGTTGCCGAAGATGATCCCGCGGCGGCCTTATCCAAACTCACTGAAAAAACGCGCGGCGGCTCCGAGGGCGGTCTCAAGCGGCTCGGCACGCTACTGTCTGAATTGCGCAGCGGCGAGAAGCGGCCGCCCGAGCAGATCGCGATGACGCTCGAATACTATCTGCCCGTGATGCGCGAGGCGTACGCGGACGATTACCCCAAGCGCGAGCGCGACCTCGAGCATTTTCAGAATCTCACGGAGCGCTACAAGAGCCTCGAGCAGATGCTGGCCGACATGGCGCTCGAGCCGCCAAACGATTCGCTAGACGGCGTGCTGGCGACCGATTCCGAAGACGAACGCATGACGCTCACGACGATTCACTCCGCCAAGGGACTCGAATGGAAGGTGGTCTTCCTGATCTGGGCAGCCGACGGGCGCTTCCCGGGCCCGCAAAGCGTCGGCGACGACGAAATCGAGGAGGAGCGCCGCCTGATGTACGTCGCGAGCACCCGCGCGCGCGACGAGCTATACCTCTCGTATCCGATACACATGTTCGACCGCAGCTTCGGCTTCGTGATGGGCCGCGTCTCGCGCTTCCTCGAAGACGTCCCCGCAGAGCTGCTACAAACCGCAACGCTCCAGGAGTCAGAAGAGTCTTAGCTCATTCGCCGATCACCTTGATCAGGATGCGCTTGGGGCGGCGGCCGTCGAATTCACCGTAGAAGATTTGTTCCCACGGCCCGAAGTCCAGCTTGCCTTTGGTGATCGCTACTACGACCTCGCGGCCCATCACCTGGCGCTTGTGATGCGCGTCGCCGTTGTCCTCGCCGGTGCGATTGTGGTGATAGCGCTCGGGACTCGCGTCGTACGGCGCCAGCCATTCGAGCCATCGCTTGTAATCTTCATGAAGGCCGGACTCGTCGTCGTTGATGAAGACCGAGGCGGTGATGTGCATCGCATTGACGAGGCAGAGTCCCTCGCGCACACGGCTTTCCTGGACCGCCTCTTCGACTTCGCCCGTGATGTTCACGAAATCCATTCGCGCGGGCACCTTCATGGTGAGATATTTCGTATGCGACAGCATGAGGTGAATAGTCCTCCGATAATTTTACTTCGCAGTGACGGGTTCGAACTTGGCGTAGCCCAGCAGGTCCATGTCCGGCGTGGTGTGCATCGGCATTGAGACTTCGCGCAGCACTGGGACCTTCTCGGTGATCGTTCCCGTTGCGGGGGCGTCTTTTGGGACCGTGATTATGCGCGTGCCGATGAAGCGGACTACCGTTGGGAGCATTCCGCCGGTGTCGAGGTAGTGCGTGCGCGTTGCTTCGAAGACGGTGTCGCTCTTGAAGAGTTTCGAGCCGGCGCGAATCATGTACTCGTTGTTCGTGAGCGGGCGGACCAGCGTCGATTGGCTCATCACGTATAGATGTCCGACGGTCGGGCGCAGAAAGCCGGGGTAGAGCGGATTCACGCCTAGCCAGTACGGCACGATGAGGCGGCGGCCCGGCTTCCAGTCGGGGAGGCTGATGTGCGCCTCGTGATCGTTGTTGGCGAGGATGAAATCGCGGCCGGCGAAGTCGTGCATGATGTCGCGGCTCAGCTGATCCTCGGGCGGCGTCGAAATTTCGCCGACCGGGCCGAAGTCAAGCGCCTTGTCGGGCGTGCATCCTGCGATCGCCAGCACTGACGCGAGCGCGACTGCTAATATTATCGTCTCGTGTCGGCGAATCATGTGCGGTATCTCGCGTACTCCGCCGGAATGTGTCCGCCGAGCGTCCATTGCATCGGCAACGAGACTTCGCGCAGCACGGGAATCTCCACCGGCTTGCGGTCGGGGCGCTTGAATTCGCGCATGCCAACATACTGCACGATGGTCGGCAGAATCTTTCCGGGGCCGAAGTATCGCGTACGCGTCGTGACGAACACCGTCTCCTGCTTGACCAGCGAGCTGCCCGCTTCGATCATCCATTCGTCGCGAGTTGGCAAGGGCTTTTCGAGAGTCGCCTCGCTGATGACGTAGAAGTCGCCCTCCTTGGGCGCCATCACTCCCGGCACGAGAACGTTGACGCCGAGCCAGAACGGCAGCTTGAGAAACTGATCCTTGCGCCAGGCGGGCGGACGCACCTCGGCGAATTGGCTATTGTCGCCGAGCACGAAAGTGCGACCGCGAAAGTTGAGCTCGACATCTTCGGCGCCGGCATAAATGTGCGGCGCTTTGACCGGCGGCGATTTTGCGCATCCCGCGAAAGTCGCGACCGCGATTGCGAATGCGAAGGCGATGACGGCGGCCGCGGTCCGCACCAATGGTTCAGGCGGCCGAGTAGTGCGAGGCAATTTCGCGGCCGACCAGTTCGATTTGCTTCGGCCACGCATCGGGTTCCGCGATTGGCCACAGTACAAACTTGTCGAGACCCTTGGCAACATACTCGCCCAGCCGTGCGATCACGTCGTCGGGGGAGCCGTAAACGGTGCGCTCAAGGTAGGCCTCCGCGCCACGGCCCATCGCGGACAGCATCGGGCGCATTTCCTCGAGCGCGCGCTCGCGCGACGTTGAGATGCGGCAGAGCAGGATCAATCCCGACTCGATGTGCGCGTTGGCGCGCCCGTAGCCGGCGGCGTAGTCGCGAATCTTCGCCATGCTCGCGCCGAATTCGTCCGGCGTCTGGAACGACGCAAAGAAGCCGTCGGCCAGGCGCGCCGCTCGCTTCAGCGCCGCGTCGGAACGGCCACCGACCCAGATATCCATCGTGCCGAAATCATTGTTGGTGCGCGATGCCGGACGCGGTTCGATCGTGACATTGTCGAAGTTGAAGAAGCGCCCGTGATAGCTCGCGACGCGCTCGCGCCAGACCGTGCGCAGCACTTCGATTCCTTCGTCGAGACGCTTGCCGCGTCCTTCGAGCGGGATTCCGCACGCCGCATAGTCGGCGAGATTCGCGCCGGTGCCGACCGCCATCACCATCCGGCCGCCCGACAGGTAGTCGAGCGACGCGAACGATTTCGCAACCATCAGCGGGTGGCGCAGGTTGAGCAGCAGCACGCTCGGCCCGAGCTTCATGCATGAGGTGCGCGAGGCGAGGAGCGACAGCGTGGCGACCACGTCGAGTTCCGGCGACGGTGCGAGCAGATGGTCGGAGAGCCAGAAGGAATCGAGGCCCCAATCCTCAGCGCGTTCGGCGACGCGGGCAATCGTCTCCGCCGGGGGCATCCCGAGCCGCCAAAGTCCGAATCCAACACCGATTTTCACCTGTTTCATCGCGGTCACACCTTCAATTGCGCGCGTCAGCCGATGATAATAGCATAGGCCGCCTGAATGAATCAGAATCCTACGGGCTCGAACGGCGTGCCGGTGACCGTGACTCTGTTGGGCACCGGCGATGCGTTCGCGAGTTTCGGCCGCTCACAAGCGGGCTACCTGATCGACGCGCCCGGCGGTCGAATCCTGATGGAAGCGGGGCCCGGCCTGATGCAGGCGCTCAAGGGCCGCGGCGTCTCGACCGACAGCTTCGATTTGCTGCTCATAAGCCATCTGCACGGCGACCATTACGCCGGCCTGCCGTTCCTGATTCTCGACTACATGTGGGAGACGCGGCGCAAGAAGGCGTTGACCATCGCCGGCCCCGCCAAGCTCGAGCAACGGACATGGCGGCTGATGCGCACGATGTTCCCCCATTTCGAGCTCGGCAAAATCAAGCACAAACTGAAATTCGTGGTGCTCGAACCGGGTGCCTCGACGCGGCTCGGCAAGTTCAAGGTGAGCGCGATTCGCAGTCCGCACACCAAGCCCGACATTTCGCTGTCGCTGAAAGTGGACGGCGGCGGCAAGTCGATAGTTTTCTCGGGCGACAGCGGATGGAATGATGAGCTGGTAAAGTTCAGCGAGGGCGCCGATCTGTTTCTGTGCGAATGCACCTACTTCGAAAGCGCGCATCTGGATTTTCATCTCAACTACCCGCAGCTTGCGGCCAATCGCGACAGGTTCAACGTGCGCCGCATGGTGCTGACCCATCTCGGCCGCGAAGTGCTGAGCCGCGAGGATGAGATCGCGCTCGAAATGGGCTATGACGGGATGAAGATCACGATCTGAGGAAATCTGGATCCAGGCCCTCGGCGCACCGTGGCACACTAAGGATACCTCCCATGGGCATAGTTCAAGGCAAGCGGGCGTTGGTCGTCGGCGTGGCGAACGACAAGAGTCTGGCGTGGTCGATAGCGCAGACGCTGGCGGCGGAAGGCGCTGAAATCGCGCTGACCTACCAGGGCGAGATTCTCGAAAAGCGCGTGCGTCCGCTGGCGGCGCAAATCGAGGCGGATGTGATCGGCGAGCTCGACGTCAACGACGATGCGCAAATCGCGTCGGTGTTCGCGGCGCTGAAGAAAAAATGGAACGGGCTCGACCTGCTCGTGCATGCGGTCGCATTTGCGGAGCGCGAAGATCTCCGCGATCGCTTTCTGACGGTGAGTCGCGCCAATTTTGCCAGGTCGCTGGAGATCAGCGCGTACTCGCTGGTCGCGCTGGCGCGCGCGGCGGAACCCCTGATGGAAGCGGGCGGCGGCGGCTCGATCCTCACGCTCAGCTACCTCGGTGCGGTCCGTGCGATTCCCAACTACAACATGATGGGTGTCGCCAAAGCAGCTCTGGAAGCCTGCGTGCGCTATCTGTCGGTGGACTTGGGCGGCAAGAATATACGCGTCAATGCGCTCAGCGCCGGGCCCGCGCGCACGCTCTCGTCGTCGGCCATTCGCGACTTCCATACGATGGTGCATGAGGTCGAGGCGCGCTCGCCGCTGCGGCGCGGCATGAAAATCGAGGAAGTCGGCAAGATGGCGGCGGCCGTGCTCAGCGATTTTTCGAGCGGCGTCACCGGCCAGACGCTCTACGTCGACGTGGGCTACAATATCGTCGGTGTCTGACCGTCCGGCGGCGAAGGAGTATTCGCGATGCCAATAGTCACAGTCCCGCAGCTATCGGATAACTACGCGTACCTGGTGATCGACGACGGCAGCAAGCAATGCGCGGTGGTCGATTGCGCCGAGGCCGACAAGGTTATCGCCGCGGCGAAAGCGCACGGGGCGAAAATCGTCGCGGTGCTGACCACGCACTGGCACGGCGATCATTCGGGCGGCAACGGCGACATTGCGTCGAAGGTGCCGGGAATCAAAGTGTATGGCGCGAGCGCGGAAGGCGGAAAAATTCCCGCGCTGACCGATCCGGTTGCGGATGGCGACAAAGTCCGAATCGGCGCGCTCGACGGACGCGTGATCGGAATCCCGGCGCATACCAACGGCCACGTCGCCTACTATTTTCCAGCGCTTGGCGCTGTGTTCACGGGCGACACGATGTTCGTGGGCGGATGCGGCCGCGTGTTCGAGGGCAAAGCCGCGACGATGGTTTCGTCGCTGAACAAGCTGGCGGCGCTGCCCGATTCGACCGAGGTCTATTGCGGGCACGAGTACACCGAGAAAAATCTGCGCTTCGCGTTGACGCTGGAGCCGGGGAACGCGGAATTAAAGAAGAAGCACGAGTGGAGCCTGAAGGCGCGCGCGGATAAAAAGTTCACGGTCCCGTCCACGATCGGCGACGAGAAGAAAACCAATCCGTTCCTGCGCACCGGCAGTCCCGAGCTGCGGGCGAATCTCAAACAGCAAGATCCGTCGGTGAACGACGATCCGATCGCGATCTTCGCCAAGACTCGCGAACTCAAGGACCATTTCTAGTTTCGCTTGCTTCGCTCGCTCCACGATGTATGAGAAGGAGCCGTTAGAAAGGTTTGATCACCGTGAGCACCAGGATCGCGATCAGCAGCGCGCTCACCATCCCGTGGATGACGCGAAACTCCTTGCGCGTTGACTGGCTCGGATTGTTCTCGAGGAAAACTATGCGCCGATAAAAGCGCACGTGATAAAAAAGCAGGATCGCGACCAGCAGCAGCTTCGCGTGGAGCCAGCCGTGCCGCAGCACCGACGGATTCATCAGGATCAGCAGAATTCCGAGCGCGATGCTGATGGCGGCGCCGAGGTTGACCGTGGACTCGAACAAGCCGCGCGCCGCGCCGAGAAACCGTTCCTTGGGCAGCCCGACTTCTTCCGGCACGCGCGCGAGGAAGCTGGTGATCATCAGCAGCCCGCCCAGCCAGAAGATGACGCCGAAGATGTGAAGTGCGAGAATGAAACCACGAAGCGCGTACATTGTTTCTCGTCTGCTCCCGTTGCGCTGGATTGCGATCCGTTACGCCGAATGCTTGCTTGACCGGTCCCATCCTTGGCATTGATGGGGATACGCGGTTGAGAGAATCCTACGCCAGCCGCGCAGTCAAGCGACTCGATCGAGATCGACACGAGGACTTATCGATGGCGACTTCCTATCAGGGAGAACTCAAACGC
>JBOHWI010000033.1:0-12892 GCA_050736675.1 Binatus sp. (SeqCode) | reverse complement strand
ATGAACACGTGACGCATTTCCCAAGCCTCGGGGCATGCGGTCGCGCCGCCATCGTATGGGCAGGTTTGTTCGGGCGAATGCTCGGCGTGTACGGTTGCGAGCATATTCTTCTCGCCCAGGTACCGGTAGTTATACTGCTCGGTCTTGGGATTGAAGCCCGAATAGTGGTCCGGATCGTAGCTCTGCGCGCCGGTGGCAGTGGAGAGAATCGCCTCGCTCAGGCGCCGCACACGACGGGTGCCGGGGGTCCAATCCCAGCTGTCGTCGCCGCGGTTCGGATCCGCGTAGCGATAACGGATGAGGCCGGTTCCACGCGCTTCCTCCGGCGCCAGCACGGGGTACAGAGCGAACAACCACAGGCGCCCCGACTCTTTGAAATTGACATCGATCGGCATCGGATCGACTTCGGTTCGTCCGACGAGGTTGTATCCGGCGTAATGACCGATCTCGATATCGTCGATCATCCGCTGGTCTTGTCCGGGACGGACGTACTCGCTCTGACAGTCGTAGAAGCGCAGATCGTAGTCGTCGCTCGAGATCGGCCGGAACACGTTGTTCCAGATGATTTTCGTCGCCACGTAAGGATCGTTTGGATCGATCAACGGAAACGGCTGCCCGGCGACATAGCCGACCATGCTGCGATGATCGTTGGTAAGCCGGACCTGCTGCGAATACTTTTCCGTTGCCTCACGGTAGGGCGGCGGCCAATCGACCCGCTCCGGCGCGATGATGTTCATCCGCATTCCGTGAGTAACCGCATAATAGACCCCGGGCGAAACCAGGTCCTTAACCTCTGCGGCGTTTGTGGGAGCTATGACGTCGCCCGGCTTCACTGCGGCATTGGCTGCAGCCGCGATGAAACACAACCCAATCGCCAGCGTCCCCACGCTTTGCATTGTCTTCCCCAAAACATGCTTGACCATCAGGTAGCACCTCCCTCCGAGATTCGAAGTCCAATTCTGGGCCTCGAATTTTTTCCGAGTCAAGTATCTACGCCCTTATATCATCAAATTGTTCATTAATTCTACTTAATGGCTGTCGTGGCGCAAAAAAAGCGCGGGGTGGTGCAGCCTGTTCACTGCACCGCCCCGCGGGGTATCGCAGGGGCATAAGCCCCTGATTTATCGAGCTAACTCCCTTTACGGAGCCGCTTTCACCATCGAGTCGGTGGTGAAGAAATCCTTGTCCACCGCGCCCATGTTGATATACCAGCATTCCCGCTCGGGCGTATTCTGTCCCGGCAAATAACACATTGTCGCGAAACCCGACTGCACGTCATAACGGGCGGAACCCACGATGAACTCGCGCTTAAAGGGATAGATTGCCACCTTCGCATCGGGCACCGGTCGATCGCGGTAGGCTGCCCAGAAAATGTTGGTGCGCCACAGCGCGCCCTTCTGGTCGTATCCGTCAACGTACGGCTCGAACCACACTTCCGAGTCCATGTACACGACGGTGTCCTTGTCGAGCACATTGCCGGCCTCGCCGACTTCGCGATTCGGAGTCGCCTCGACCACGTACATGTGGCGCATCTCCCAATCCTCGGGGCACGCGGAAGCGCCGCCGTCGGTCTGACAAGTTATCTCGGGCGAATGCCGGGCATGAACCACCGCGAGCATCTCTTTCTCGCCGAGGAACTTGTAGTTGTACTCTTCGGTTTTGGGATTAAAGCCCGAATAGTGGTCGGGGTCGAAGCTCTGCGCTCCGGTCGCGGAGCTGTTCAGCGATTCGTTCAAGCGGCGCACGCGGCGGCTGCCGGGATTCCATGACCAGGTGTCGTCACCCTGCCTGGGCGCCGCATAGCGGTAGCGAATGATGCCCTGGCCGCGCGCGTCCTGCGGCGCGAGGATTGGATAAAGGCCGAACAGCCACAGGCGGCCGGTCTTCTTGAAGTCGGGATCGATGGGCAGCGGTTCTACTTCCGTGCGGCCCACCAGATCGTAACCCGCGTAATGGCCGACCTGGATGTCGTTGATGATCCTCTGCGGGTGGCCGGGATTGACGTACTCGACCTGGCAGTCGAAGAAGCGCAGGTCGTAATCGTCGGTGCTGATCGGACGGAACACATTGTTCCACATGATCTTGGTCGCGACGTACGGGTCGTTGGTATCGATCAGCGGGAACGGCTGGCCCGCGACATAGCCGACCAGCGAACGGTGGTCGTTAGTCAGGCGGACCTGCGACGAGTACTTCTCAGTCGCGTCCTTGTAAGGAGGCGGCCAGTCGACACGCTCGGAGGGAACGATATTCATGTGCATCCCGTGCGTCACCATGTAGTAGACGCCCGGCGACACCAGATCTTTGACCTCTGACGCGTTCTGCGGGGTGATGACTTCGCCGGGCTTCACTCCGGCCCGGGCGGTGGCGGCAAAGAGTCCGACGCTCAAGATGAGCGCGCCGACACCCGCTACTTTCCATACGATGCGGGTAGAACGAAAAAACATGCTCGGGAAACCTCCTGGCGACTGCGAAAGGCAGGCCTGACAGAATTAGAACAACCACACCATCATAAGTGTTCCCGGGAGACAAGAATGAAAGATAACTTTTGCTTCGCCGTCGAGTCAGTGAATATAAATAAAAGTAATGCAAAGAACCACTGTCGTTAATAGGCTAAGTGTTTGATTTTGCCTCAGAAAATCAGGACTAGAGCAGGCGCGGAGTGACAAGGCCAGCTATTCGTAGCGCAAGGCCTCGATGGGCCGCAGCAGGCTCGCTTTGCGCGCCGGATAGTAGCCGAAGAACACCCCCACCGCCGCCGAAAAGATAAAACCGCCCGCAACCGCCACCGGCGAGACCAGCGTCGGCCATTCCGCCAGCGCTGAAATCAGCTTCGACACAAAAATCCCCAGGATTATCCCGGCGAACCCGCCCATCACCGACAGCAGCATCGCCTCGACCAGGAACTGCAGCATGATATGCATCCGGCGCGCGCCGATCGCCATGCGGATTCCGATCTCGCGCGTGCGCTCGGTCACCGATACCAGCATGATGTTCATGATTCCGATGCCGCCGACCAGCAGCGAAATCGACGCCACTGCCAGCAACAGCGTCGTCATCACCTTCGTGGCGCTTTCGGATGCCGCCGCTATTTCGCTGAGATTGCGCACGGTGAAGTCGTCATCCTGTTTGGTCTGGATGTGATGGCGCTCGTGCAAGATGCGGGTGACTTGCGCAACCGCGTTGTCCACCTGGTCGGAGTTGGTCGCCTTGATGAACATCGCATTCACCACCCCGGTGATTTTTGGCGCGCCGCCGAACGGGCTGCTCGTGCCGCTGCTCGTGCTGTAAACCGAATTGGTTGTCGGCACCGACGCGTAGGGGTTGGTCGCGCTTGCAGTTGCAGCAGCCGCGGGAGCCGTGGACGACGGCGAAGACACGCCCAGCACTTTGCGCTCCGCCGTGTTGAACGGCACGATTACGATGTCGTCCTGGTCCTGCCCGTAACTCGACTGGCCCTTGACCGAGAGCACGCCGATTACTCGCATCGGAAAATTCTTAACCCGGATTATCGCGCCGACCGGATTCTGTCCCTCGCCGAAAAGATTGTTCACCACCGTCTGCCCCAGCAGGCAGACTGCCGCGCCTGCTTTTTCTTCCGAGTCGGTGAAGATGCGCCCGATCGAGAGCGGCCAGTCGCGGATCGTAAAATAACTCGGCGTCGTGCCCTCGACACTCGTACTCCAGTTCCGATTTCCCGAGACCACCTGTGCGATCTGCCGATCCATGTACGTAACCAGCGCGACCGGCCCTCCGCCCCGCGCAACCGCCTGCGCATCGCCGACCGTAAGCGTCGAGTTGCTGCCGAGCCCCGCGCGCACGCCGTTGGCGGTGGTCGCACCCGGCACCACTATCAGCAGGTTGCTGCCGAGGCTGTTTATCTGCGCCTCGACTGACGCCCGAGCGCCGTCGCCTACCGCCACCATCGTGATCACCGCCGCCACGCCAATGAAAATGCCGAGCATCGTGAGCGCCGCACGCATCTTGTTGCGCCGGATCGCGCGCCCCGCCGCGACCATCGCCATGCTCGCGAACGTCCACGCCTCGTCGATCATCGACGACGCCGGCTCCTGGGCCACGCGGGCCGCCGGGCCGGGATTGGCGACGACTCCGCCGCGCGCGCCGGTTCTCTCTTTTCGCGTATCAGAGATGATCACGCCGTCGCGAAACGTCACCACCCGATCCGCGTACGTCGCGATGTCGGGATCGTGCGTCACCACGATCACGGTGATGCCCTGTTCGCGATTGAGGTTGGTAAGCACGTCCATTATCTCGGCCGAATTGGTCGAGTCGAGGTTGCCGGTCGGCTCGTCGGCGAGCAGGATCGACGGGCGATTGACCAGCGCGCGCGCAATCGCGACGCGCTGCTGCTGACCGCCGGAGAGTTGATTCGGATGGCTCTGTTCGCGGCCCGCCAGCCCCACCAGCTTGACCAGATCGACCGCGCGACTCTCTCCGTCGGTAGTCCACGCCGAGTAGAACAGCGGCAGCTCGACGTTTTCGAGCGCCGAGGTTCGCGACAGCAGGTTGAAGTTTTGAAAGACGAATCCGATTCGCCGGCTCCTGATCGCCGCCAACTCCGACTCGTCCAACCGCGCGACGTCATCGCCCTCCAGGATGTAGCGGCCGCTGGTGGGCCGGTCGAGGCATCCCAGCATGTTCATCAGCGTCGATTTGCCCGAGCCCGACGCGCCCATTACCGCGACGAACTCGCCCCGCTCGATCGTCAGGTTGACCCCGCGCAGAGCGTGAACCTCGACTTCGCCCAGCACGTAGGTCTTGGTCAAATCGACCAGTTGAATAACGGTGTTCATGCGAAAGCCGTCCGCGGCTAGTGCGGCATGTGCGTCATCGTGGTCATCGGGCTGCCGCCGCTGTGCGACCCGGAGCCGCCGCCTTGCGATCCCGCGGCGCGGATTTCGTCCTTCACCACGCGATCTCCAGGCCGCAGGTTGCCGTCGGCAACTTCGACCCACGTTCCGTCACTGAGGCCGGTGGTGATGGTGACGGGCGTGACTTTGCGACCGTCGAGCACCCACACTCGCGTTTGGCGACCCGGCGCGCCGTCGATCGCCGCGGAGTCCGCCGGCGGCTGTCCCGGCGGCGCGAAGCGCAGTGCGTCGATCGGCACGCGCACCACGCTGCCCTTCGACGCGGTAACGACGTTCACATTTGCCGTCATGCCCGGCTTCAGCAGCAGCTCGGGATTTTCCACGCTCACCACCACGTCGTAGGTCACCACGTTCTGAACCGTGATCGGCGCCTGACGAACCTGCGCGACGGTGCCCTCGAAGTCGCGGTCGGGAAACGCATCGACCCGAAACGTCGCCTTCTGCCCGGCCTTGACGTAGCCGATATCCGACTCGCTGACATTTGCGTCCACCTGCATCTTGGTCAGGTCCTGCGCGATCAGAAACAGCGTCGGCGTCTGAAAGCTGGCCGCCACGGTCTGGCCCACATCGACGTTGCGCGAGACCACGGTGCCGTCAACCGGCGACACGATATTGGTGTAGTTCAGGTTGACCTCGGCGGCCGCGACGTTGGCCGTCTGCTGCTGGATATTGGCCTGGTCGAGCTTGACCTGCGCGACGTCCATCTGCCACGCGCTGTATGCGGAATCCACCGTGTCTTTCGAGACTGCGTTGGCCTTGTACAGCTCGAGGTTTCGCTGGTAGGTAATTTTCTTGTAATTGAGGTCGGCGGTGTCCTTGCCCAGCTCCGCTTTCGAGTTCGCAAGCGTCGCGTGCGCGATATCGAGCGTCACCTGGTACGGGCGCGGGTCGATCTTGGCGATCGGCTGTCCCTTCTTCACGGGCGCGTTGTAGTCCGCATAAATCGCCGTGATCGGTCCCGACACGTAAGTGCCGACCTGTACCGTGATGACCGGATTGACGGTTCCAGTCGCGGTGACCGATCGCACGATCGGCCCTTCGGTGACCTTGGCGGTAACGATTTTCGGGGCCGCGGCGTCCCCGCTAAAGGAATACCATCCAGTCACGACGACGAGCGCGGCAATCGCCAGCATCCAGGCGCTGTTTTTCAAGCTCGGCAATTTCATAGGCGGCGCTCAATTATCATCCGGTCAATCATCGGTTTCCAGTGACTATCACCTCTTAGACGTAGCACAGCCGCGCGGGTTTCGACGCCGGGCGCGCGACTTGAGCAAATTCCCGCGACCCTAGTAACGTGACGGTCATGCCGCAGCAACCGCCACTCGCAGGGATCAAAGTCGTCGATCTAACGCGCTATCTCGCCGGTCCGTTCTGCACGCAAATTCTCGGCGACTACGGCGCGGAAATTTTCAAGATCGAGCCGGTCGAAAATCCGCGCGGAGAGTTGGGCGACAGCGCCGACGGCAAGCGCACCGACAACTATTTTTTTCTGTCGGCCAACCGATCGAAGAAAAGTATCCGGCTCGCGATCAAGAGGCCCGAAGGCCGCGAAATACTGACGCGCTTGATCGACGCCGCCGACGTGGTCGTGGACAACTTCCGGCCCGGCGTCATGAAGGCGCTGGGGCTGGACTACGAAACTCTCGCGGCGCGCAATCCACGCATCATCACCTGCTCGATTTCCGGCTTCGGCTCGAGCGGGCCGCTGCGCGATTTTCCCGGCTTCGATCAAATTGCGCAGGGCATGTCGGGTCTGATGAGCGTGACCGGCACCGTCGAGAGCGGGCCGACGCGGGTCGGTATCGCGATCTGCGATCTGCTCGGTGGAATTTTTTCCGCGCAGGGAATTCTGCTCGCGCTCGAGGCGCGCCATCGCGACGGCCGCGGCCAGCGCGTCGAGACCTCGCTGCTCGAATCCATCGTGAGCATCCTGACCTGGTCGGCGGGAATTTATTTCGAAACCGGGGTGACACCCGTACCCGCCGGCAACCATCATCCGCTGTCGTCGCCGCACGGCGTCTTCAAGGCGTCGGATCGGCCGTTCAACATCGCGTGCGGCAACGAGGCGATGTGGAAAAAATTCGTCGTCGCGATCGGACGGCCCGCACTGACCGCTGACGAACGATTCAAGAGCAGCGGCCGCCGCATCAAAAATCGCGCAGCGCTCACCGAGGAAATAAATCGCGCGCTCGCACCGCATTCCGCCGAGCATTGGATTGAAATGCTGAATCGCGAGGGCATCCCGTCGGGCCCGATTCTAACGATCGAAGAAATGTTCAAGCATCCACAAACGGCAGCCCGCGAGATGCTGCTGAAGCTGCCGCATCCCGAACTGGGCGAGTACCTGACGACGGGCCTCGCCGCCAAGCTGGAGTCGACGCCGGGCAAGATCACGCGCCCGCCGCTGGTAGGAGAGCATACCGATGAAGTCCTCGCGGCGCACGGCTACACGGCGGCGGATCTGAAGCGTCTGCGCAGCGACGGCGTGATCGCGTAGCGGTTCAAGAACAACGGAGGGAGCGCGCTCGCGCTGCTCGCTTCGTTCAGTATGACAGTGACGACACAATAATTCGTTCTCTCATATTATCTCGACCCTTCCCGCATCCAGCCGCCACACTATGCTCGTGCATCTTCGCGCGAGGGCGTCGTCGTGCGTTACGATCACCATCGCGCCCGGGTACTCGACCAGCGCCTCCTCGACGCGTTCGATAGCCGGCATGTCGAGATGGTTGGTCGGCTCGTCGAGCACCATCGCCCACACCTGGCGTCCGAGCCCGTACGCCATCGCGAGCTTGCGCGCTTCGCCGGGACTTGGCGCCGCTGATTCGAGCAGCCGGTCGGGATCGATTCCCAGCGCCGCGACCAGAGTGAGCACGCGCCCGCGCTCGTCCGGATTGAGCTCGCGGACCTTGTCGAGCATCGCGATACCGTCGCGCGCGGTGAGTTCCTGCGGCAGGTAGAGGATGCGCTCGCGCGCGACATGCGCGCCGCGCAACATCGCCGCCAGCAGGGTAGTCTTGCCGATCCCGTTGGGGCCGGCCACGCGAATCTTCGCGTCGCGCGCCACGCCGAGATGGATGTCTTCGAGCAGTTTCGCGTCGCCCGCACAGATCGCCGGCTCGTCGAGCGTGAAAACCTTGGCCACCGGTGCGGGCACGTAGTCGACGAAGATCGAACGTCCCTTCGCTTTGCGAAATTTGTACTCGCCGAGCTTTTCCGACACGCGATCGCCGCTCGCGCGCAGCACGGCCGCATCGCGGGAAATTCTCGCGGACGCCATCCGCGCCTTGCCCTTGGCGATCATGCTGGTGGCGTCGTGATCGCCGCGAAACTTCATCCGCTTGCGGGTGCCTGCGTTCGCTTGCGTTTCAGCCGACGTTGCCAGGCGCCGTTTGTCGGCGAGCCGCCGCGCGAGGTTTTGCCGCTGATGCTTGAGCTGCTCGTATTCCGCTTGGCGCTCGCGTTCCTCGGCCTCCCACGCGCGCTTCGCGTCGGAGTAGCCGCCGCGCCAGATGCGCGCCGCTCCGTCATGCACGCGCACAGTATAGTTCGTGATTCGATCGAGCAGAGCGCGATCGTGCGAGACGATTATTCCGACGCCGCGAAAGCGTTCGAGGCCGGCTATCAGCAGCTCACGCGCCTCGAGGTCCAGATGATCGGTCGGCTCGTCAAGCATCAGCACCGCCGGCTCCGCGCCGAGCGCAGCGCCAACCTGCCATCGCTTGCGCTCGCCGGGCGACAAGGTGGGCCATCGCGCAAGGTCGTCAGGGTCGAGGCGCAGCTCGCCGTGAATTCGCCGTGCGACGCCGTCGGCCGCGCGCGCAAACGCCGCAATCTGGGGCGTGATCGCTTCGACTGTCTGTGCGCATCCTTGAATGATGCCGCGCGGCGGATCGAGATTAACGTGGCCGGCCGTGGGCTCGAGGTCGCCGGCGATCAGACGCAGCAGTGTAGTCTTGCCGGCTCCGTTAGGCCCGACCACCCCGGTCCATCCGGTCGCGAGCGTGAGCGTGACGCCAGTCAGAGTGGAAACGGAATCGGTATACGAAAAAGAGAGACCTGAAAGTCGCACGAACATGGTAACTGCTCCACAGAAATGCCGCGCGCAGAAACGCGCGAGCGTTGTCCAAAGACACGAACGATGGAGTAGTTACTTCCGCACGCCGTCAATCTCTCCTGTGGTGGGATACTTGGAAAATATCTGCGCGATGACCGCGAATCAACCGCGGGTGCAACTGTCTGTGATCCCGAACGAAGCCGAAAAACCCGGATCCATGGGTTCATGTCCGCGAGGATCTAGGACCACTTGTCGCCCTTGTTGCGGTTGTTCTGCCACTGCAGCGGTTGAAGATTCGACAGATCGTCGGTCCCGCCTTTCGCGACCGGCTTGATATGATCGATCTCCCAGCCAAAGTGAGACAACGTCTCGCCATGGGCGTTGTACTGCATCCAGTTGCCGAATACATCGCGACGATAGAAATTCCCGTTGTATCCGTCGGAGATTTTACCTTTCGCCCATGCGCTCAGCTTCAACTGTTCGTCAGCTGAGGCAAACGGATATTTATATGCCATGCCACTGGAATCCCCCTCCTGTGCTACGCGACCTATACAGATGTCGCAGACTTGCAGCAAGACATCAGCGCAACTGATCTCAACTGCGTGTCAAACGCCGACATTTGCGAGATCCGAAACGACTCAGTGCATCATCAGAGGGTTGAATGCGCCTTCGGTGACGCTGCCGCTATTGATTGTCTGCTGGAATTCATTGTGCGCGGGAACCAGCGAGCGAAAGAACGAGCCCTTGTCCGCAGGATGATAAAAGCTGCCTGCTAGATCGAACAGGCTGCCGCCCTCCGGCGACGGCCGCATCCGCCACAGCGGAATCGCCGTCGCGGTCAGGCCGCTCGAGTCATAAAACTCCGCCGCCAGCCAGACATACACTTCGCTGTCGATATAGATGATCGTGCGCTGCGCTGTCGCCGAGCCTTCCGGAAATCGCGGCCGCATCTCGAGGATGTAGGCGTGACGAAGTTCGAACGGCTCCTCGCCGAGCGTCAATCCTTCCGCGCCGGTTTTGAATCCCGCCGGCTCCTGATCCGCCGCCAGGCACGCCAGCAGCGTGGTGGTGCCGAGCAATCGATACAGATAGTTCTCGGTCTTGGGGAGTGCGTAAGCCCAGTACGGCTGATGGCATCCGCGGCAGCCCTCGCCCGGATAGGCCAGGTTCACCGCGCTGCGCCGGACGCGGCGCGAGGCTTCACTGAACGAGAAGAACTCATCGGGATGCTTCGGCTCGAGATAGCGCACCCAGATTCCCGCGCCCTCGCTCGCAGCGCCGGAGAGATCGCTTAGCCACCGGTTGCATTTCGCCTTCCACTCGACGCTCATCGGATCCTCGCCAATCGTCGGGCGGGGATCGACGTCCGTGCGATGAGCAAAGCGCAGGAACTCGAACTGCTCGCAGGCGTAGTCGGCATCGCTGTTCGGAACAATCTCGAGAGCCTTGGCGGGAGCGGCGGCGTAGCCGTTGCTGCTCCATGGCGCGATTGAAAAGTCGTCGGGCATGAACGGCCCCATGTGCCAGTTGTATGCGATCTTCGTGGCGGCCTGCGGGTCGCTCGCGTCAATCAAAGGAAAGGGCATGCCGGCGACGTAGTTCTTGAGGTAGCCGTCGCCGTCGAGCCTGACCTGTGCGGCATATTTTTCGGTGGCGTGCTGAAAGCCTCGCGACCATTCGACGCGGCGCTCGGGGATAATGCGCATGCGAAAGCCATGCGCAACCGCAAACCTCGCGGCAGCAGGAACATAGCGCGCGAATTGCTCGACATTGTCAGCGTTGATGATCACTCCCGGCTTCAATTCCGCAGTCGCGGGACTCGGCGACACGGCCGGCGACACCGGAGCGGCAGATTGCGCGCCGACCTCGATTGGCGCGATCACGAACACCGTAACCGCAAGAAACAAACCGATTCGAGCGATCAGTCGCATGATCCGCAGAATCTTAGCTTAATATCAGCCGCTTTTCTGAGCGTGCGACGATAGGCGCAACGCGTGCCGTCGCACTGATGCACAGTCGCACCAATCCCAAAATTGCTGCGGCGTCGAGCACAGCCCCGGGATTCTTCGCTGCGCTCAGAATGACACAAGAACTTCAAAGAGCGACGAAGTCTGCATCTCTTCTTAACGCTGGGTGCAGAGGTCATCCCAGGAAAAGTGTGAGACGGATTCACTGCAATGAAGCGCTACAGCCCTTTCAAGAACTCGAGCAGGACTTCATTGATCTCTTTGGGGCGTTCTTGCTGGATCCAATGGCCCGCGCCGGGGATGATCACCTTCTTTTTCAGATTTGGCGTGAACGCACCGGCCATCTCGTAGCCGCCGGGAATCATTTTGCCGACGACGTCATGCTCGCCGGCGGCGAACACGGCGGGCTGCCGCAGCTTGGCGCCGTCGAGGAACGGCGTTAGCTCCCAGTTGCGATCGGAATTGCGATACCAGTTGACTCCGCCGCGAAAGCCCGTGCGCTTGAACTCGCCGGCAAAGAAATCCAGGTCGGCTTCCGTCAGCCACGCCGGCAGCTTGTCGGGAACCGTGCCGGTCTCGATAAACTTTTTCGTCTTGGGGAACAGGAACGAGAATTCGCCGTCGCGCGGCGCATCGCCCGACGCCGAGTAGAGTACCATCGCCATCGAGCGGCGCGGATCGGCGTCGAGTTCCTTCTCGACTTTGCCGGGCTCCTGGAAATAGAGCTGGTAGAAATGCTGGTCGCCGGCGAGCGCTTTCATCGCGACGGTCGGACGCATCGGCGAGCGCGGGAAATATGGAACGCTGAGCAGCGCGATCGCGCGAAAGATGTCGGGGCGCAAAAGCGCGGAGTTCCACGCTACCGGCGCACCCCAATCGTGACCCGCAATCACCGCCGAATCGACGCCGAGATTGTTCACCAGCCCGACGATATCGCCGACCAGGTTCAGGATGTTGTACGAGTCGATCGGCGCGGGCACATCGGTTTGTCCGTAGCCGCGCTGGTCGGGCGCGACGACGCGAAAACCGGCCGCCGCGAGCGCCGCAATCTGGTGCCGCCACGAGTACCAGGACTCCGGCCATCCGTGGCACAGCACGACGAGCGGCCCGGCGCCCTGCTCGACGTAATGCATCCGGATGCCGTTGGTGTTAACGAACTTGTGCTGGAGGTCTGACATGACGCACCATCTTCCTAATACTGGGTGCAGGGGTCACCCCTGCCGCCCGCCGCGCAGGTGATTTTACGAGTGCTTGAGCTTTTTGATTTCCTCGGCCATCTCGGGGACCGCTTTGAACAGGTCGGCGACCAGGCCGTAGTCGGCCACCGCGAAAATCGGCGCCTCTTCGTCCTTGTTGATCGCGCAGATGACCTTGGAGTCTTTCATCCCGGCCAGATGCTGAATGGCGCCTGAAATTCCGACTGCGATGTAGAGTTCCGGCGCGACCACCTTGCCGGTCTGCCCGACTTGCAGGTCGTTGGGCACGAAGCCCGCATCGACCGCCGCGCGCGACGCGCCCATCGCGGCGCCCATCTCGTCAACCAGCGGCTCGAGCACGGTCTTGAAGTTTTCGCCCGACTTGAGGCCGCGGCCGCCCGAAACGATGATCCGCGCCTCGGTGAGCTGCGGGCGATCGCTCTTGGTCGCGTTGAACGAGACGAATTCCATCTTGAGCGCGGCCGCGTCGATCTCGGCATCCTGCTTTTCGACCAGCGCCGCGCTGTCGCCGGGCTTGGCGGCGTCGAATGCGGTGCCGCGCACCGTCAGCACCTTGATTGGCCCGTCGAGCTCGACGGTCGCCATCACGTTGCCCGCGTAGGTGGGCCGCACGAAGGTGTGATCGTCGCTGATCGAGGTGATTTCCGACGCCATCGGCGCGCCGAGGCGGGCGGCCAACCGCGGAAAGAGATCCTTGCCCATCGCCGTCGCCGTGGCGAGCACGAATTCCGCGTTTTCTTTTTTCGCCAGCGCGGCGAGTGC
>JBOHWI010000032.1:0-4415 GCA_050736675.1 Binatus sp. (SeqCode) | reverse complement strand
AGAAGAGTTTCCCGGACATCATTAGTAACTGTTCGACTATCGGCCCGAGCGCATCGGCGCAGAAGAATGTAAGCGCGCCGACGATCACGATCACGCCAATCAGCAGGAGCACGAACGGGATGCCGTCGGTCGGGAAAGTCCCGGCGCTGGCGGTGGTGGTTTTCTTGGCCGCGACCGAACCGGCGATCGCAAGCGCGGGGATTGCCATCATGAATCTGCCGAGCAGCATCACGAGCGCCATGGTCACGTTGTAGAAAGGCACGTTGGCGTTGAGCCCGGCGAAGGCGGAGCCGTTGTTCGCGCCCGCTTCCGTAAAGGTGTACAGGATCTGTGAGAGGCCATGAGGGCCGGGGTTGCTGGTGCTTGACAGCCCGGCCGGCAGGACCACGCCGATTGCGGTCGGTATCAGGATGACGGCGGGGAAGATCAGCACGTAGAGCATCGCGAGCTTCATTTCGCGGGCTTCGATTTTTTTGCCGAGATACTCGGGCGTGCGGCCCACCATCAGGCCCGCGATGAATACCGCCAACACCGCCATCACGATGATTCCGTAAAGGCCGGAACCGACGCCGCCGAAGATCACCTCGCCCAGCTGCATATTCACCATCGGCACCAGTCCGCCGAGTGGCGTATAGCTGTCGTGCATCGAGTTGACGGCGCCACATGAGGTGTCGGTGGTGACGGTCGCCCACATGGCGGACTCGACGATTCCGTTGCGAACTTCCTTGCCCTCCATGTTGCCGCCGCTTTGCGCCGTGGAGGCATGCTGATCGATTCCCATCTTGCTGAACTGCGGATTGCCATGTTGCTCGGCCCAGATTGCCGGCGCCGCGCCGGCGAGAAACAGAATCGACATCACCGCGAACAGCGCCCATCCCTGGCGGCGATCGCCGACCATCTTGCCGAAGGTGTGAGTCAGTCCTGCGCCGATCGAAAAGATCGCCAGCATCTCGAGCAGGTTCGTCAGCGGTGTCGGATTCTCGTACGGATGCGCCGAGTTGGCGTTCATGAAACCGCCGCCGTTGGTGCCAAGTTCCTTGATGATCTCCTGCGAGGCCACCGGTCCTTCAGCGATCGTCTGCGGAGCGCCTTCGAGCGTCGTCGCATTTACGTAAGGACTGAAGTTGTCCGGCACGCCCTGCCACACGAGAAACAGCGAAAAGATGAGCGAGAGCGGCAGCAGCACCCATAGCGTCGTGCGCGTGAGATCGACCCAGAAATTGCCGATCGTCTTTGCGCTGCGGCGCGCGAAGCCGCGAATCACCGCCGCCGCCATCGCGATTCCAGCGGCAGCCGAGAGAAAGTTGTGCGACGTCAGCCCGACCATCTGCGTCAGGTAGCTCAGCGTCTGTTCGCCCGAGTAAGCCTGCCAGTTGGTGTTGGTTGTGAAGCTTGCGGCGGTGTTGAAGGCGAGTCCCGGCGGCACTCCCGCGAGTCCCTGCGGATTCAGCGGCAGGTAGTACTGCAGGCGCTGCAGCGCGTACAAAAAGATCATCGAAATCAAGCTGAACGCGAGCATCGCAATCGCGTATCCCGCCCAGCCCATCTCGACGCGGGGGTTTATCCCGCAGATCCTGTAAATCAATCTCTCGACCGGCGAGAGCACCGGGTCCAGAAAGGTGCGCTCGTGCGAGAACACTCGCGCCATGTACAGGCCCAGCGGCACGCTGATCGCTGTCAGGAGCAGGAAGTAGGCAGCGAGCTGAATGATCGAATTGGATAGCATGCAGGTATGTACGGACCAGGGGACTATTTAGAATCTTTCGGGGCGCAGCAATGCATAAATCAAATACACACCCAGCAACAGCGCGCAGATTCCGCCGAGCACAGTTTCAACGGGACTCATAGGTAATCGCACCCCCAAACGTAGGTAATTGCGACCACGAAGAAGGCAACGCTGCCTAGAATTGAGAGCAAATCCCACATACTAACTTCCTATGTTTAGTGAGTAGTTGGCGCCGTAGCTCGGTACTGCGAAGAATTTTCAGTGTATGCAGCAGCGCTGTCGTTCGATCCCTTCAGGCGCAGGTGCGCGGCCGCGACGATGCGCATCGCCGGACAGGGGCCCGCCGCGAACGTAGCGGCACGCGCGACGATTTCGTCGCTCGTGAGCGGCTTGATGCCGTCGGCGATTGGCCTTACCACGCCACGGCGGCCGTCGTTCACGACGAACGACCACTTGCAGCGCGCGCAGTGATAGAGGTATCGACGCGGCTTGAACAAACCCGGGAGTTTGTCGAGTGCTTTTATCGTGAACATATGCGGCAACTTCGTCTCTATAGCCTGTCTCATAAAGTGCCAGCCTCCATCGCTTCGCGTCTGACGGCACTAACAGCACCGTACGTGCCAATGCAGAAAATGCCTATTCCACAATGCCTTTTGTGGCCTTTGGTCATGCGGCATTTCAAAATGCATCGTGTTGCTACGTGCAGATGGCATCGAAATGCAATAAGAGAACGCCGCGTTGCCCGTGACTCGAGCGACGGGACAAGTCTTCGAATCCGGTTGAAGTCCGCGCGGCGCGAAACTAGTCTGCGAATCGCAATTGGAATTGGACGTGGAAAATGAAGCGCCGTCGACTCACGCGAGCGAAATCGAAACCCAGCCGGCCGCCAGCGACTCGCAAGGCGTCTGCGAAGATTCTCCGGCGCGCTGCTCCGACCAGGCGCATCATCATGATGGTCGGCACGCGCAAAGGCGCGTTCATTTACTACGGTGACGCGACGCGCTCGCGATGGCGTCTCGACGGGCCGCATCGCCTCGGCGAAATAGTCAATCATGTAGTACTCGATCCGCGCGACGGGACTACGATGTTGATGGCGGCGCGCGCCGGACACCTTGGACCTACAATATTTCGATCGACCGACATGGGGCGCACTTGGAAGGAAGCCGCCGAGCCGCCGGCCTTTCGGAAGGCCGCGTCCGGTGAGAATGGACGCGCAGTCGAGTACACCTTCTGGCTATCGCCCGCGCATCGTGACGAGCATTACACCTGGTATGCAGGCACGTCACCGCCGGCGCTGTTCCGTAGCGAAGACGGTGGAACCACGTGGCGCGGCGTCGGCGGCTACAACGACCATCCGATGTATTCAAAATGGAATCCGCCCGGGGCGGGAACTCCCGACGGCCCGATACTCAGTTCGGTGAATGTGGACCCGCGCGACGCGTCGCATATCTATATGGTTACGTCGGACGGCGGTGCGTTCGAGACTCACGACAAGGGAGCGTCGTGGCGCTCGCTAAATCGCGGCGTCGAGGCGAACTTCCTGCCCGATCCATATCCAGAGTACGGGCAGGACGTGCATTGCATGTGCCTGCATCCGCTGAAACCTGACCGGCTGTATCAGCAGAATCACTGCGGCATCTATCGGATCGATCGACCGAGTGACGAGTGGACTAGAATCGGCAACAACATGCCGAAGAAGATCGGCGACATCGGCTTCGGCATCGTGTTGCATCCGCGCGATCCCGAAACGGCGTGGGTATTCCCGATGGACGGCAGGGAAGTGTGGCCGCGCACGAGTATCGACGGGCGGCCTGCCGTGTACCGCACCAGCGACGCCGGCGCGACGTGGATTCGGCAGGACCGCGGACTGCCGCGCGAGCATGCGTGGTTCACCGTCAAGCGCCAGGCATTCTGCGCCGACGACTGCGATCCCGCGGGGATATATTTCGGCACCACCAGCGGCGAGCTGTGGATGAGTCCGAACGAAGGACGCAGTTGGAACTGCGTCGCGTCCCATCTGCCGCACATTTATTCGGTCGTCGCCGCGACGATCTCCTGATGCGCGTCGCGATTCCAAGCCCGCTCCGTTCTTACACGAACGGCCGCGACGAGCTGACCGCGGCGGGCGCCACGTTAGCCGAGCTGCTCGACAATCTCGACCGCGCCTGCCCCGGAATCCGCTTCCGCATGATCGACGAGCAGGGACGCGTACGTCGGCATATTCGCCTGTTCGTAAATCGCGAGCAGGTCGCCGACCTCGCGCAGGAACTTCACGACGATGACGAAGTGCAGATTCTCTGCGCGCTCAGCGGCGGATGAACGGCGAGCGCGCCCGCCTACTCCTGCTTGACCAGCAATCCACGCGAGCGCGCCTTCTCGTAGATCCAGGTGAAGAACCATGTCGCCACTGCGAAATACACCACGTTCAATCCGGCGCCCCACCAGAAATGTGTCGCCGAGAATCCCTGGCCGGCCAACACCTGGCGCATGCCTTCGAACGAGTGCGCGGTCGGTAGCATCCACGCGATGTCCTGCAGCCACTTCGGCAGCGACGACATCGGATACATCACGCACGACACCGGCATCAGCAGACCCGCGAAGCTCCACGCCAGCGCCTGGATTTTCGTCGTGTAGCGAAAGATCATCCCGGTGATCGCGATTCCGCAGGCGAGCGCGAACAACATCAGGT
>JBOHWI010000031.1:0-2837 GCA_050736675.1 Binatus sp. (SeqCode) | reverse complement strand
ACGCGTTAGCTAGCCGGCGCGGCGATCCTTGCTCACCTACGGCCTTCTTCGACCCAGGGTCCTGCGGTCTGCCGCGCCCGCTGCTATCTTGATACGCTGGTCCGCAGATACAAGGGTCCTTTTACAGTGCGCGCTGCGCGCGCGAGTCAAGATTCTGTTCTCCCTAAATTTTGGGCCATTTGTTGTTCCACGGACGCGCCTGCTCGTACGCATAAGACGCCTGCAGCACGAGATCCTCGCGATGGCGCTCGGCCACGATTTGCAGTCCGCATGGCAGCCCCGAGTCGGTGAGGCCCGCGCGCACCGACGCGGCGGGATGTCCGCTCAGGTTGAATGGATAGGTGAACACGACGGCGTTCAGCGGTTCCTTGATCGGCTGGCCGTTGATCTCGGTCGGCATCGGACCTTTGGCGGGAAATGCCTCGGTCGGAAGCACGGGACACAGCAACAAGTCGAAGCGCTCGAACACACGCTGGCACCAGTCGTTGAACTCGCGGCGGCGCCGATACGCGACGCCCATATGCTTCCACGTGACTCGCGGCGCGCCTTCGGTGCCGGTGGCAAACGCGCGACCGAAATCGTCGCGATACTTCTCGAGGTATTCATACAGCATCGCGTAGCCCTGGCCCGCGCCCACCTGCATCCAGACGCGGCCGGTGTCGGGCACGGGCTCGTCGATAGTCGTCACGCTGTGACCAAGGTCCTTGAAGACGGCGGCGGCCTTTGCGATTTCGCGAGCGACATCGTGCTGCACGAGCTGGCCGAAGTCGGGATGAAATGCGATGCGAAGTTTTTTCGGCAAGCCCTCGAGGATCGCCGCGTAGGAAATCCCCGGATGCGGCAGCGAATCGGGGTCGGCCGGATGGTAGCCGACGACGGCGTCCATGAACATCGCGGCGTCGCGCACGGTGCGCGTAATCGGGCCGTGCACGGAAGTGTCGTTCCATCCTTGCATCCCGAGCGTCGGGTCGTTGGGGATCCTGCCGTAGTTCGGCTTCAACCCGTAGCATCCGGTGTAACACGCGGGGATTCGCACCGAGCCGCCGCCGTCCGAGCCGGTCGAAATCGGCACGACGCCGCCGGCGATTGCGGCCGAAGTGCCGCCCGACGAGCCGCCGGGCGTGCGCTCGAGGTTCCACGGATTGCGCGTCGCGCCGAAGAGCAGGTTCTTGGTGAACGCGGTGTAGCCGAACTCGGGCGCGTTGGTTTTGCCAATCACGATCGCGCCGGCCGCTTTCAGGCGCGCGACCTGAATCGAGTCCGTTTTGGACAGATTGTCCTTGAACGGTTTCGAGCCATGACTGTTCACCAGGCCGACGGTGTCTTCGAGGTCCTTGACGCCGAGCGGCAGCCCCGCGAGCGTGCCGACCTGCTCGCCGAGCGCGATCTTCGCGTCGAGGGCGCGCGCCTCAGCCATCGCGGCGTCGGCACGCAGCGCGACGAACGCGTTGATCTTCGGATTGGTCGCCTCGATTCGGCGGATCGTCGCCTCCATCAATTCGCTGGGCTTGAGTTCGCGCCCGCGAATCATTGCGGCGAGTTCGTGAGCCGGCTTCCAATATAGTTCGGTCATGACAGATACCTCCGAGGCGAGGATGCTGTGGCGAAACTTACTACGATGCGCGCGAAGTTAGAAAGCGAATTCCGCCCGAGGTTTTTGTCGCTGAGACTGAACAAACAGCGTTCTAAGATGGGAATTGTGCTGATCGCGATTTTGTTGACATTCTCCTCCATTTCCTCCCGGCGGGGTGCGGGCCAGTGAAGGGAAGCATTGGGAGAGCGGAACGATCTCGATCGGCGTGGCTGAAGAGCACCAGGAATGGTGAGTCGGGAATTCGCTGAGAAGCGGTCGCGACGGGTGAATGGATTGGAAGGGTTGCTGGAAGAAGTCATGAATGCATTATGGCATAGCGCAATGACAACCGTTGGCAGGGGCGACCCCTGCACCCAGTGTTCTTGGGTTGTGCTCGTCTTCCGCCTCCGTTGTCGGCTGCGGGTCTGCGCCGCGCGATGGGGTGACTTTTCCTTCGGCCAAGCTCAGGACAGGCTCTTCGACTTCGCTGAGGACCGGCTCTGCAACCTGTGACTTCTGGGTGCTCTGGCGGCGTGCCCCTTCGCCACCGGACGGGACAAAGGGGAGTTATTGAAACGCCGGCAGTGGCGCGGGATCATGCGGGCTTATCGTTCAGGAAGGGGACAGGCGGTCGTTATGGAAAAGATGCATTTCACGCGGATGGATCAGGGCAGTGACGAGGATTTTCAAATCCTCAAACGTGTCCATGAAAAGACGCTGGCCGAGCTGCCGGACTGTCTGATGGCGATGGTCAACGACCTCTCAGTCGATCAGGCGTACAACTTGAATCGGCGCGGCCATAGTCTACAGGCAGCGACGCGCGCGCTGCACGACGGCGCCGACGAGGAGCTGATCGTCGTCGCGTTGTTCCATGACGTCGGCGAGGCGCTCGGGCCGATGAATCATGGCGAGATCGCGGCGTCGATTCTGCGCCCGTTCGTTTCCGAGAACCGCTACAACCTGCTCAAGTATCACGGCCTGTTTCAGACGTACTTCTATGCGCGGCACCTGGGGCTCGATCCGAATGCGCGCGAGCAGTTCAAGAACGAGCCGTGGTACGAGATGACGGTGGATTTCTGCGCGAAGTATGACGAAGTCTCGTTCGACCCGTCTTATCCGAACGAGCCGATTGAAACGTTCGCGCCGATAGTCCATCGCGTGATGAACAAACCGTGGGTCCCACCGGCGAAAGCGGTGTGAAAGAGGCGGCAGGAAGATGTGAGACAATCACCTGCGCGGTGGGCGGCAGGGGTGACCCCTGCAC